>CAZAZB010000128.1:0-6261 GCA_964489485.1 uncultured Pseudomonadales bacterium
GCGAGGTTTGCCTGAAGGGCGCTAACGCGGTACTGGCGGAAATAGGGCTTAATCAGATGATCCTTAGATTGCTTATGGTCATTAACTGGCTTTGCGCGTGAATATCCATTGTGTGTCCGTCGATAGCGCCTTGTTGTACCGGTAGCCGTCCAGATCGAAGTCTTTAATCTGGTCGAGCTTGTTTATTCTGTTCTTCACAATAAAACTCGCCATGGCACCTCGCGCTTTTTTGGCGTAGAAACCGAGTATCTTATAGCTGCCACCGCTGAAATCTTTGAACACGGGTGTAATGATGTTGCTGGACAGGAGATCTGTCTTCACAGATTTGAAGTATTCGTTAGAGGCGAGGTTGATTAAACTTTTGTTTCTATGAGTGCTGAGTTCATCTGCCAGCGCATGTGTAATCGAATCTCCCCAGAAGGCATACAGATCCTTCCCTTTCTTATTCTTCAATTTCGTCTTCATTTCCAGTCGGTAGGGTTGAATCAGATCAAGGGGCTTGAGCAATCCATATAACCCGGAAAGAATTCTGAGGTTTTTTTGCGCAAAAGTGAAATCCCGCTGGTTATATTCTTCTGCCTCAAGACCCAGGTAAACATCGCCTCTGAAGGCGAGTATTGCCTGCTTGGCGTTATCAGGGGTGAATGGGAGGTGCCAGTCTTGATAGCGTTGTGCATTGAGTTCTGCGAGCCTGGGGCTGATGCCCATCATTTTTGCAATCTGTCGCGGTGATTGTTTTCGCATGAGATCGATGAGCGCTGCAGAATCCGCAGTAAAGTCCGGGTTCGATATCTTGCTGGTCACGGCCGGCGTATCAAAATCCAGGGTTTTAGCCGGTGAGATTAGGGTTAGCATTGAAAGTCAGACGTCCTGCACGGGGAAAACGAAAGAATACAGTAGTTGTGATGGTGGCGCGAGAGTAGAACAGGTCCTTGGATCAATTTCATTCAGTGTTAGTTAAAAGCTGATTAAAAGTTGACCATTAGACAAGCCAACCTTGATAGGACAAAATTAGCAGAATAAGAAAACAACCCTATCTTCTGACTAAAGGGTAATCGGGCAAAACCATGAAAAATCCGCTTAAGCGTTGGGATGTAGCTCTGACACTGGTGTTCTTTCTGCTGACGATTCCAGCAGAACGCTACGAGATCTTCTCCTTGCTGGAAGATCAGACAATTTCTTTTCGGCACATTCTTCGTGCCTCCTTTGGTGATCCTGAACAAACTCGCCTTCGAGACGAGATCATGATCGTGGCGCTGGATGAAGACCTCTACGAGGAATACGGCAGCTTTCCGTTCCGGCGTACGGATCTCGGCAAGATAGCCACTGTGCTGTCAGGATTCGGCGCGAATGTGGTGGTGCTCGACTATCTGATGGATTTCAGAAGTTCCTATGGTGAGGATGAGCCAACTTCAGATATGTTCAATGAAGCCGGCAACGTACTTCTGGTTTCCTATGCTAATTTTGTTGATGGTAAATTTGACCGGCTCGCCTATCCCACAGAGGTACTGCTGCGTGGAACCCGCTCTGGTTATTCTAATCTGGAACCTACCAGCGCTGTTATTGATAATCTCGCCCGGCTGCGCATTCATCCGGATGTCACCCAGGCAAAAGATGGCTGGCCCCTGGCGATCCAGGCGCTGGCAATGTATTGGGGGGTTGAACCGGCAATCAAGGATAATGTGCTGACCATTGGTGATGACCTGGTGGTTCAGCTAGATCAGTTCGGTGATGTCTATATCGATTTTCCGTTGATTGATGCCGGCACACGTTTTATCAGTGAAGGGCAAGCTGGATTCTCTGCGTTGGAAGTGCTCGATCTACAGGAAGTTGACGATGAAGAAAGGGAAGAATGGGAAGAAGTCTTCGGCGACAAGATCATCCTGGTGGGTGATACCTGGGAGGTCAGTCACGATATTTTTAATACACCCATGGGACCGGTCTATGGGGTAGAGATTATTGCGGATACGATAAGCACTTTGATGAATGGCGCGCCACTTAGACCCGCAAGCACTCTGGTAGAGTCTGGCATCACATTGCTCTTTCTGGTTTTCTTGTTGGCCACGAGTGGCTTGAAGAGTCTTTCCGGCAGGTTGATAGCTGCAATCTCGGTTTTTGTTCTGTATTTTTCGTCGGTGACGATGCTCTATATTTACCAGGGAATGGTGGTCTCCATGACCTATGCCCTACTGGCTGGTGTGGTCTGCGTCATCCTGATGAGTATCAGGCAGTATATGCGCAGCGAACAGATGCAAATGGTCTCTGCCGCCGATTCTGCCGAAAGTAATCGCATGCTGGGTCTGGCCTATCAGGGACAAGGTCAGCTGGATGCGGCATTTGAGAAATTCCGCCGTTGTCCCCGGGACGAGGCAACATTTGAGCTGGTCTATAATCTGGGTCTCGACTATGAGCGTAAACGGCAATATAACAAGGCACAGGCGACATACGAGTTTATTCAGGACTCTGACAGTGAGTTCCGTGATGTAGAAAAGCGCATCAAGCGATGTGAATCATTGGAAGATGCTGTGATGATGGGTGGCACCGGCGGTTCCATTGGTGCGACCATTATCAATGAGGATGGCTCGGTCGAGAAACCGATGCTCGGGCGATATCAAGTCGAGAAAGAACTGGGTCAGGGCGCGATGGGTATCGTTTACCTGGGCAAGGATCCCAAGATAAACCGCGCTGTTGCCATCAAAACCATGGCCCTGGCACAGGAATTTGGCGAGGATGAAATTGATGATGTGAAAGAACGGTTTTTCAGGGAGGCTGAATCTGCCGGGCGTTTGAACCATGCCAATATTGTTTCGATCTATGACGCCGGTGAAGAAGCCGACCTTGCTTATATCGCCATGGAACTTCTCAAAGGCTATGACCTTGATGCCCACATTAAGGTAGAAGATCTACTCCCCATTGAAACGGTTTTGAATATTGTGATGCAGTGTGCAGAGGCGCTGGATTATGCGCATACCCAGAAGGTTGTGCACAGAGATATCAAGCCATCAAACATCATGTATGATCCTGAAACCGGTGTTGCGAAAATTACAGACTTTGGAATTGCCCGCATTACAGATTCAAGTAAAACAAGAACGGGTACTGTGTTGGGGACGCCGAACTATATGTCTCCTGAACAATGTATGGGGAAAAAAGTAGATGGCAGGGCTGATCTCTTTTCCCTTGGGGTGGTGCTCTACCAAATGGTTTCCGGCAGTTTGCCGTTCAAGGGTGACTCCATGGCGACCTTGATGTACGCCATTGTGAATGATCGTCCGATAGATATTAAGACAGTGAAACCAGATATCTATCCGGCGCTACGTAAGGTCATTCACAATGCCATTGGTAAAAAGCCAGAGAAACGCTATCAAACAGGCAAGAAAATGGCCGCTCATTTGAAAGTTTGCATTGAAAGGATGGCAGAGGCTAAATCCGCTGAAGGTGCGGAGGTGTCAGAATAATGAATTTTCGCGGCAAACTACAATTTGTGGCGCGAACTGACGTGGGTCAGGTGCGTGATCATAACGAAGACTTTATTACCGAGAACGAAAGTCAGGGCTTTGCGGTGTTGGCTGATGGCATGGGCGGACTCAATGCAGGTGAAGTCGCAAGTTCCATGTGTGTGCATCTACTTGTTGATGAGTTGAATGACTATCGAAATGGAACATCTCTGATTGAAGCAGAAATTATCAGTAATGAAAGTGACTTATCAGTGCAGGCCGAAGTACTCCGAAAAGCCGTGGAAAAAGCCAATGATTCGATATTTCATGTGTCCCAGACCCAGGCTAATTGTCAGGGTATGGGTACAACGGTTATTGCAGCCTACTATTACGACAACAAAGTCGCCGTGGCACATGTTGGCGATTCCCGGGTATACCGTTTGCGGGCAGGAAACCTGGAACAGATCACGAAAGATCACAGCTTTGTGCAGGAGTTGATTGACAAGGGGTTGTTCACCAAAGAAGAAGCCCGGACCTCGGACAAAAAAAATGTTGTCACACGAGCAATGGGCGTTGCGCCCTATGTGGAAGTAGAAGTGCACGAACATGAAACGGAAGTTGGCGATATTTACCTGATGTGTTCCGATGGGTTGCATGATCTGGTTCCGGATGTCGACATAGAAAATTCTATGATCCAATTGGGACCGAATTTGAACGAGTTGGCCGCGCACCTTATTAACATTGCCAACGCGAGCGGTGGTAAAGACAATATTTCGGTGATATTGACCCGGGTGCAGAAACGATTCCCGTCTGAGGGTGGCCTTATTGATAAGATAGTGAGTTGGTTTGAATGAATATCGATATGGGATACTAGATGAGTTCTATGACAGCAAAGATTGTTATTCTTAAAGATGATAAGCCGATTGATCAGGTAGTGTTAGGTGCTGATCCGGTCATCATCGGCAGAAAATCTGACTGTGGGATTACAATTAAGGACCCGGCAGTGAGCGGTAACCATGCAAGAATAATCAATGATGGGAAGTCTTTTTTTGTTGAAGATTTAGGCAGTACCAATGGTGTTCATGTTGCAGGGCGTAAAATTGAGAAGCACCAACTGGTGAACAAGGATGTCATCACCATCGGGGAGCATGAACTCAGATTCCTGATTCAGTTTGCAAACCGTTCAAAACCTTCAGCCAAGGCTGGTGGTAACAAAGAGACGACTCAAAAAGCCTCGGCATCAGGCCAGGCCAGTTCTCGTGAAACGGGGTATCTCAAGGTGATCAGCGGGTCGAACACAGGCGAAAGAATAGAACTGTCTGATGCACTAACCAGCGTTGGAGAACCAGGCATTCAAGTCGCCGCAGTATCGAAAAGACCACAGGGACATTTCATTATTCACGTAGACGGCGGTAAAGATAAGAATAAGGTCCCGCTGGTCAACGGTGAACCGACTGGTTTCAAGTCAAGAAAGCTTGACCCTGGTGATATAATTGAAATTGCCGATGTAGAAATGGAATATTGCGTATAGCAAGGATTGGCGCGCCTTCCAGTATTTGTGCCGAAGATTGATGTGAATAAAATGGGCGCAATTGTGAGTAAATCCACACAAGGATTTGTGACGCAATAGACACTAATAGCGGTTACTATTGACTACAATTGTATTTGGTCGAATCCGATGAAGAGGTTACTCGCGCCGATAGCTGACAGTGTCTATTGGTCTTGGTCGGGCTAGGATGTTCAATCGGAGAGATGGAATTCTGACTGGATTGAACAATGCGACATTAGCTGGTGGTATCCAGAGAATGTTCAACACAGAATAACTGGGCAAACAATTCACAGGAGAATTGAAATGAAATTAAAAACTGTAGGCTTTGGCGTCTTGTTGATGTCAATGCTGCTGGGTTTTAGTCAACTAACACTAGCGAAAGCACCACCTGTAGCAAAACTTGTGCAGATAGAGGGCAAAGTCGAATACAGCCGTAATGGCAAGAAATGGCACCCTGTTCGAAGCACCAAGTATTTATTTGCTGGTTACAAAATACGAACCGGCAAAGATGGTTCCGGTCGTTTGGTCAATCAGACAACAGGCGATGTACAGGAACTTGGTTCGAAGAGTGAGATAGAGGTTATGGTCGATAGCATTGCGTTGCTATCCGGTAACTTGACAGAGCCGAAAGCTGAATCGGGCAGTATCTTTCAGAGCCTGATGAACAAGTTTGCCAAGTCGCAGCGCTATACCACTGTTCGACGAAGTGTCGACAAGGGTGAAGATACAGGCTGTGATAACAAGGTCAAAACCATCCGGAAAGTGACTCTTTCTCCTTCACATCCAGATCTGGTCTGGCGTAATGCTTGTCCGGAGTACTCGTATCGTCTGGTCATCGATGGAACGGCGCATGAAGTTTCCGCCCAGTCCACGGCCGAGATGATTCGCTTCGCAGTGACCGGTGTGAAACCGGGTGAGCACAGCTATCGTGTTGAAGTCCTGGATAATCAGGGTGGTGCGTACATCCCTCGTAAGGACAGTGTCTTTACCTGGATCTCCAGGAAAGATGAAAAGTCTGTGGTGGCGGCGCTCAAAGACTTCGAAGATGATGTTTTTATGCAAACGAATTACCTTGAAGAACAGGGCATGTACGTCGCAGCAATGGATGCTTACCGCGGATACTTCATGGAAAATTCAGATGACAATGACATGCGACCTTTGTTGATCAAGTCATACAATGATTTAAAACTGACAAATTTGAAGAAAAATGAAGCCAGATTGTATAATGCCGCGCTCGAGGAAGACTATTAAGGGAATTTCTCAGCAGGTTAAGATCTT
>CAZAZB010000128.1:6361-9904 GCA_964489485.1 uncultured Pseudomonadales bacterium
GTGAAGGCTCCCTTGGCGAAGCTTCTTTTTGTGAAATTTCTTTTGTGAAGCTTCTTTTTGTAAAGTTTCCAAGATCAGAGCTTGTACGGTTTTAGATTCGATACTATAAATGCCCGCAGCTATCTATTAAGATGGTTGCGGGTTTTTTTTGCCTGTTGCTGCCGAATCTGACATTGGCCGACCGACTCGAAACAACATAATAATAGAGACTGAACATGGCGACATCCGTAAAGCGTATCGATATCATTGCAATAGTATTTGTCTTTGTGACAGCTATTTTCCTTGAATTTGTTGAAGCATTTTCCCTGATCGAAGACGAGACCCTGTCTTATCGGCATATTCTAAGGACTCACTTCGCGGACGAGGAGGTGATGAGTCCATCTGAAGATATTCTCATCGTTTACACTGACGAAGAGTTCTACGGTGCCTATGATAAATTCCCCCTTCGCCGTGTTGACCTGTCGACGATTGTTGTTCGATTGAAAGAAATGGGCGCCGCTGTGATTGCGGTCGACATGTTGTTGGACTTCAACAGTGCCTATGGGGAGGACCCGACTCTCGCGGATGCATTTGAAGAGGCAGGAAATGTGCTGCTGGTCTCACAGGCAGAAATTGAAAATGGTGAATTTGTAAAACTAAACAAGGCGATCCCACGTTTTGCAGAATTGACGGAAGATGGCTATTCCAATATTAGCCCGAACAGTGCCATATCCGAGAGCATCGTCAGGTTGCGACTCTATCCAGAGATTGCAGAGCAGGCAAATGGCTGGCCCTTTGCTGTGAAGGCTGTCTCCATGCTATTGGATGCCGACCCGGAACTCGTTGACAACACCCTCTACATTGGCGATGAAATCGAAGTGGGGCTTGACCAATTTAATGAAATCTATATTGACTATCCATTGTTACCACCTTCTGCCAACGGAGTATCAAGGCTTCATGAGGTCGTTGGTATGTCTGCTTCCGATATTCTCTTTGTAGAAGATGAGGAGGAACTGGAAGACCTGGCGTTTCTCATCGATGGAAAGATTGTACTGATTGGTGAAGTGGCGGAGGTTGCTCACGATGAATTTGAAACGCCGGTCGGTAATGTCTATGGAGTGAGTATTATCGCTGATACCATCGCGACGATTCTAAAAGGTGCGCCGTTGCAAGCGGCGCCATTGGCGGTTGAAGTACTTGTTGCATTGATATTAATGGCTGTCTTTCTCTTTACCCGGAATATTACCGAGCCACTGAAAAGAAATGTTATCAGTTTCAGTGCATTGTTTGTCTATATTATCGGCGCCTTCCTGGCCTACATCTATGCCGGTCTCATACTCTCCATGAGCTATATGCTGCTGGCATCGCTCATTGTTATCAGCATGGTCAATATTAGGTTCTACCTGAGCGAAATGGGTCAGAAGGCATTGATACGAGATGCGTTTGGTCAGTATCTCTCACCAAAGGTAGTGGCTGATCTGGTGAAAGATCCCGAGAAGTTGTCGTTGGGCGGAGAAGAAAGAGAGATGACCGCCTATTTTTCAGACATTGCAAAGTTTTCCAGCTTCTCGGAAACCATGACGCCAACCGAGTTGGTCAACGTGCTGAACGATTACTTAACTGAAATGTGTAATATTATTATCGGGCTTGAAGGCACCGTCGATAAATTTGAAGGAGATGCAATTATCGCCTTCTGGGGTGCGCCTACGATACAACAGGATCACGCCAAGTTAGCCTGTTTTGCCAGTATCGATATGAGCAAGGCACTGATCCCTTTACGGGACAAATGGGTCGCAGAAGGGCGGCCTTCTATTTCGGTTCGCATGGGTTTGAATTCAGGCCCCATGGTTGTGGGCAATATGGGGTCTGCCCAGCGGATGAATTACACCATCATGGGCGACGCCGTCAACCTTGCGGCGAGGCTGGAGGGGGCGAACAAGGCGTACGCTTCGGGCACTATGATTTCAGAGGCGACCTATAGCGGTTGTCAGTCAGATGTTGATGTCCGTGAACTTGATACTATCCGGGTTGTTGGTAAGTCAACGGCAGTGAAGGTATACCAATTGCTGGAACGTAAGAACCAGACCAGGGGTGAGATAG
Organism: uncultured Pseudomonadales bacterium; assembly: GCA_964489485.1. Classification (GTDB taxonomy): domain Bacteria; phylum Pseudomonadota; class Gammaproteobacteria; order Pseudomonadales; family Azotimanducaceae. The sequence continues at coordinate 8,441 of CAZAZB010000128.1, forward strand.
CCGACCTGGTAGAAAAATATGAGGCGGCACTGGCAAAATACAAAGACGGAAACTACAAGGAAGCACTGGCAGGTTTTGAGATCTGCACCAGTATCGACAGCACGGATGGCCCGGCGCTTACCTATGTAGAACGGTGTAGAGGCTTCATCACAGACCCACCGGCTGCTGATTGGGATGGTGTCTTCACACTGACTGACAAAGGTTAAATAATGGCTCTGGATTCGAATACGTCAGGACCGATACAAGCGTTGATTGAAGATAAGCTAGTGGCTGCTCTGGAACTGCAACACCTGGAAGTGATTAACGAAAGTGGTAACCACAATGTGCCCGCTGGATCGGAATCGCATTTCAAGTTGGTCCTGGTTGCCAGTGCATTCGAAGGCGAGCGTTTGATCAAACGTCATCAGACAATTAACAAGATCCTGAAAGAAGAGTTGGCAGATCACATTCATGCGCTCTCCATGCACACCTTCACTGAAGACGAATGGAAGGACCGGCATGGGGATGTTCCCATGTCACCACCTTGCCTGGGTGGTGGGCGACAGGCGTCCTGAATGGTGCAGGGCCGGGCCACGACAAGGATAGCTTTCTGTGCAACTCATTAACAAGCTGTTCAACAGCCTGGCGTCAACACCCGGATCGAATCCCCTTTATCATCGACAGGTAGCGCTTTCCAACCGCCAGGTTGAAGTGATCATCAAACGTTCGCGACGTAAAAGCCTGGCACTGCATGTTTTCCCGGACAAACCTGTTGAATTGCGGGCGCCGCTTAAATGCCCCTGGGTTGAAATTGATCGATTTCTGGCCTCTCGAACCCAGTGGATTGAAGATGCACAAAATGAATTGCTCAAGATCCCCAGACAAGCACCGCCAGAATACACGGAAGGAAGCCTGCACAGGTTTCGCGGTACGCATTATCCGCTGAGGCTCGATTATGGACGGCCGAGTGGCACGAGACTTTTTAACAACATGATCCTGGTCAAGTGTAGTCGGCCAGGCAGAAAATCCCTGGTCGCCACACATTTGGATCGTTGGTATGTCAGTGAGGCGAAATTGTATTTTTCTGAAAGACTTACAGCGTGCCTGCAACGCTTCCCCGTACCTATGCAATACAACCGATTGATCATACGAAAGATGAAAGCACGTTGGGGTAGTTGTTCGAACACCAGAGATATCTGTTTGAATTCACTCCTGATTCGAATGCCAGATGAGGCAATCGATTTTGTGATTACCCATGAACTATGCCATCTACAACATTTTTCTCACTCGAAGGCTTTTTACAAGCTATTGGCATCCGCCATGCCCGATTGGCAAGAGCGAGAAGCCCTTTTGCTTGTTAATGAATAGCTGCGAACTAAATCGAAAGCCTACTTCCAAAAATATTACTGAGCATGCTTGTTCGAGGTGCCCCCTTGCAGCAGACTCGAGGCCAGGACGGCCGAAAGTCAGGCCCCATGGATGGGT
>CAZAZB010000129.1:0-9806 GCA_964489485.1 uncultured Pseudomonadales bacterium
GTCACATCAGACATTGACTGGCATCGCGCTGGATGAAATCCACATTAGCGAGGGGCCAGAGCTCACCATAGCCGGCAAGACATCCGAGCCAGCCCACGTACCTACCTATCTTAGAAATTTAGGTAATGAGGAGGTCTTCAGTGGAATGCACTTTGAAGAACTTAAGCTACAGACATTGGATGACAGTCAGTTGATGGCGTTCCGGTTTTCCTCTACTAAAAATGGTGATGGTCGTACCTTATCTGGAGAGGCGGAATAAGGGTATGAAAAGTCGAGTAGATATCCAAAAAATAGCCATTCAAAGATTTCTGGAATTCAGGACCAAAGTGAATAACCTGACCACCAGAGAAAGGGCGATTTTTGCCCTCACTGCCTTTGTTGCAACGGTAATCACGTTTCTGCAATTGCTATGGATCGATTCATTCGATCAGGCTGAGCTCGTATCTGGTGATCTGGCAAAACTTGATAACGAGAGGATAATATCGTTAAAAACCCTCGACATACTGGATCAAAAGTCGAAGATCGATCCAAATACATCGCTACGTATACAGAATAAACAGCTGCAGAAGCAATTAGATGTGCAGGAAAAAGAACTGGTTTTAGTTCTCGGCTATCTGGTAAAACCAGCTGAAATTGTCGGACTCCTTCAACAGGTCCTGCTAGAGAATGGTGACCTGAAAGTTGTCGGATTTGAAAGTCTCCCAGTTGAGCAGGTTTTCGGACCAGAGTTCAGGCAGGTTAACAACCGTGATGCGCTGCCTGGTGCGAATATCGAATCTGATTCATTAAATAAGAGTATTACCGCTGCAGATGATGGGCTTTACGCCCGACTTTATAGCCATCGCGTCAAAATCCAACTAGAAGCCGGGTTCTTCGCCACCCTTGGTTATCTGCATCGTCTTGAGTCTCTTGAGACGGGCCTCTTGTTTCAGAACCTTGAGTATAAAGTAAAAGAATACCCACGGGCCAGGGTGACACTCATTGTTGAAACCATCGGATTGGATGAGGAGTGGTTGGGTGTTTAGATCTGACCATCTCAAATCTGTACAGAGGCTGTTTGTAATCGGATTGGCAATCGCCTCGGTCGCCTATGCATGTCCCATTCTGGCGGAGCCTAACGATCCTACCCGTCCGCTATCCTATGCGGCACCTTCTGAGGATAAGGGCCAGTTCACGATAAGCCGACGGGCTTTGGTTGTTGAATCTATTCTGATTTCTTCACGTCGAAGAATTGTTGTTATCAACGGTCGTAGCCTTGGTGAAGGGGATTATTTTGACGGGATGCAAATTACAGTGATTGGCGAAGATAGTGTCGGTATCAGATCAGAGGGTGAGGTCTTCTTTCTTAAACCTGAAATAACGACAACACTCATGAAGCGGCAGAGTTGAGTAGGCTATGTTAAAGGGATTCAAATACATTCTTCTGTTGGTGTTCAACCTGTGGTTGGCATCCTGTAATACCTTACCTCCTGACCAGCTCAAATCAGTCGATTTTTCAACGGTCATTGAACAACAGCTGGATCAGTTTGTAGATACGTCTACCCCCAAAAAGGTCGAGATTCCTTCTGCCGTATCGGATGCTTTGTTGCCTTCTGTCGGATCTGCAATGAGTGCGTACAACCCGGATATGGAACGGTTTGATATTTCAGTACGTGACCTGGATGCCCATGAATTCTATCGAGCACTGGTCAAGGATACACCCTTCAATATTGTTGTCGATCCGCAACTCAAAGGCGTCGTTAATCTTGATCTTAAGAATGTCACGCTGGAAGAGGTAATGGATCTGGTTCGCGAACTTAATGGTTATGAATATAAGCGCAAGGGTTCTCTTTTTCAGGTGTTACCGGGGGGATTGAGAACTGAAATATTCCAGGTTAACTACCTAAATATTTCCAGGCATGGTGGTTCGGAAGTTCAGGTGAGTGCGGGGCAGGTTACTGATGCTGGTGCCAGTGGAAGAAGAGGTAATTCTGTCCGTGGTAACTCTTCATCTCCGCAGAGCGGCAGCCAGCGAGGCAATAAAAGTGTTATTGGTACAAGAATCACGACCACGAGTGATTCCAATTTCTGGGGACAGCTTGAAAGAACCCTGATGTTGATTGTTGGGGGTGGTGATGGGCGGTCTGTTGTGATTGCGCCGGAAGCTGGAGTCGTGGTGGTACGGGGATTGCCTCGTGAATTGCGCACGGTAGAAAATTTTCTCCGTCGGACAGAGCTGAGTATGCAACGCCAGGTCATTCTTGAGGCAAAAATAATCGAGGTGATTCTTGATGATGCCTATGCTCAGGGAATTAAGTGGTCCAGCTTATCAGAATTCACTGATGATATTGCCGGAGATGGCCAGGCGAGTAAATTTCTGAAGATGGGACAATCATCCAGAAGTGTGACCAATCCGGAGCTAGGCGGCGTCTTTTCGGCGGCATTACGTATTAATGACTTTGAAGCATTGATCCAGCTTTTGAGTACCCAGGGGACGGTGCAGGTCCTCTCCAGCCCTAGAATCTCAACCGTAAATAACCAGAAAGCAGTGATTAAGGTTGGCAGTGATGAGTTTTTTGTCACGGAGATACGAGTGGATCAAAACAACAATGTTAACAGTACCAACCAGACGAACACCGATGTTGAGTTGACGCCTTTTTTCTCTGGTATTGCTTTAGATGTCACTCCCCAGATCAGTGAAGACGGGCGCATCGTGCTTCACGTGCATCCATCAATAAGTAAGGTCGATGATCAGACGAAAGTCGTCTCTCTTGGTGACCGGGATCTAACACTTCCCCTGGCACTGAGTACGATTCGTGAAACAGATAGTGTTATTAGCACGGTTAGCGGTCAGGTTGTTGTCATTGGCGGATTGATTAGCGATGTTCGTCAGGAGAACAATGCAAGAGTGCCTTTTCTGGGAAGGCTGCCCCTCGTGGGCGGTGCATTTGTACAAAAAGAAAGGATTGGTCGCAAAAGTGAGCTTGTGATATTGATCAAGGCGATTGTTGTGACGCCGGAAGTTTATCAAATGGATCTTGAAAATTCACGAAAACGGTTTAGCCAGCTGCGGAGCGCTTATCGATGAGTCCATTAAATGAAATGCTACATGATCACGAGAATCGCGTCGCCGTCAAAGAGCACGAACTGGCAGATGTCTTTCCTTTGTTTCACCAACCTGTTGAAGCGGAAGTAACAGAAGAAACTAAAGTCAGGGGCGGGAAGATTTTGTCCTGGCCTATGGTTGCGGCGCTAGCATTATTACCCATTGTCGTGTTTCTTGCCGACCAGATGTTTCCTTTTAACAAGATATCTAATATTGGAGCAGATCAAGTATCGGTAGCGCCAATCAATCTTGATGTTGCAACTCAAGTCATCTCTCCAGTGATTGGTACGAGATCGCAGCCCGTGAGTTCCAGAAAACCAATCGCGCCATTGACTTCGAGTCAGGTAGTTGCTGAACCAACACCTGGTTTAAGGCTGGCACGCTGGACAGCGGAAGCAGAAACGAAATATCTATCCATTCCCGGTCGTGCCACGCGCGAAGAGGGTCTGTCGATAGATGCTGTGAGTCAACACCTGTCAGGACGTGACAACCCGACGGATCGTCAGATTTTGTCCGATTTGCCTGGAGGCATCTTGGCCGTGTCTGAACAAGGGACACAAGCTGAGGCGAGTGTTGAGCGGGCAGGATCTGAATCAATAGTGGCTAAACGAGGCTCTGTTGTAAAATCACAATCGGGTGTCATGAAGGAAAATGCCGCTTTAAGGAAGGCCAAAAACCTTATCTTTGATGGACGTCGACAACAGGCCATATCACATCTGACAGCACTGCTTAAGGTGACGCCAAATGCTGACAACGCACGGTTGGTTCTCGCTGGTTGGTTGGCTCAGGACGGAGAGTGGGAAAAGGTTAATCCTTTGTTATCTGGTGTTGATGAGCGAAGTGATCAACGCTTTCGCCGGTTGAAAGCACGGATGTATATCCAGCAAGGAGACGTGCGACAGGCCATGGCTCTGCTCGAATCCAACATGCCGGACTTGGGGCTCGTGCCGGAATACTACACGTTGCTGGGTGTGATTTACCAGCGTGTCGGAAAGTTCTCTGAATCCGTCGCTGTATATGAGCGGCTCATTCGAACGGATCAGGCAAGAGGTGATTGGTGGGGAGGGCTGGCCATTGGCTTAGATCAAAGTGGTGACAAGATGGCAGCGCTTGATGCCTATCGGGAAGCACTTCGCTCCTTCGACATTCAGCCCCACATCAAACAATATGCCAGCCAGCGGATAGCGTTACTGAGTCGGTCAGCAGGCTGATGTCGCATCATCGAAAAAAAATCAGGCTGGGCGACCTGCTCGTTCAGAAGGGCATTGTTTCTGAAGGTCAACTTACTCAGGCACTGGGTGAACAAAAAAATTCAGGACGAAAGCTCGGCAATACCCTTGTCGAGCTTGGTTTTGTAGAAGAAGACGAGCTTCTTGGTATTTTGTCCGAGCAGCTGGATATACCTTTTGTCAAACTACGAAATTTCCAATTCGATCCTGAAGCAATCCAACTCATCCCGGAAACTATTGCCCGGCGTTATCGTGCAATAGTTTTGTCGGACAACAGAGATGGACTGTTGGTTGGTATGTCAGACCCCATGGACATATTCGCTTTCGATGAGCTGGTGAATGTCATCAAACGTAGCTTTAATCAGGCTGTTGTTCGTGAAAGCGAACTCTTGCAATCCCTGGATGTTGTCTACCGTAACAAAAATGAAATTTCCGAAATTGCTGAGCAACTCGATGGTGAATTGGCGCAGGATGCTTTTGATTTATCGAGCCTCGGCGCGGATACCGATGATGATGAGGCACCTGTTGTCAGGTTGTTGGAATCTGTATTTGAAGATGCCATCACCTCCCGGGCATCTGATATTCACATTGAACCAGATGAATCTGTATTACGTATCAGGCAGAGAGTTGATGGTCAGCTACATGAGCAGATTATTAAGGAGAAGCGCATTAGCGCTGCGGTCGTGCTGCGTTTGAAGTTGATGTGTGGGCTGAATATTTCAGAGAAGCGTATGCCCCAGGATGGACGGTTTAGCATCCTTGTCAAAGGAAAGTCTATCGATGTACGCCTCTCCACCATGCCGGTTCAACATGGCGAATCCGTCGTCATGAGGTTACTCGATCAATCTGGCGGCCTATTGGATTTGAACTCTACCGGCATGCCGGAAGGTATGTTGAGCAAGTTTCGAAATTTAATTCATCGACCTCATGGCATTGTACTTGTGACAGGTCCAACCGGTAGCGGTAAAACGACCACGCTATATGGCGCCTTGAACGAACTTAATCAACCCAACACCAAGATTATTACAGCGGAAGATCCTGTTGAGTACCGATTGCCCCGATTAACGCAGGTACAGGTAAACCCGAAGATCAATCTGGATTTCGCCATGGTGTTGCGCGCAGCTCTTCGCCAGGACCCGGATGTCATTTTGGTGGGCGAGATGCGTGATTATGAAACCGCAGAAATCGGTATCAGGGCGGCGATGACAGGCCATCTGGTGCTATCGACATTGCATACCAACAATGCATTGGCGAGTGCTCTCCGACTGGTTGATATGGGAATAGAGTCTTATCTTGTGGCGAGTGCACTGTTGGGTATTCTCGCCCAGAGACTGGTCCGGAAAATATGTGACAACTGTAAAATAGAACTCTGTCCTACCCTGCAACAAAAGGTCTGGCTGGATGCCAATGTGCAGGAACACGATGGCGAATACTTCGCCGGAACGGGATGTTACCAATGTGGGAATACAGGTTATCGGGGCAGGTTAGGTGTCTTCGAGTTGTTGGAATTCGATGAACTCATGCTGGACAGTCTCAGGAATAACGATCATACAAGGCTGGTAGATCTGGTGCGTGGTTCTGATCACTATGAACCCATTGGAATGAATGCACTGGAAAAGGCGAAGCAGGGTGCGACCAGTCTCGAAGAAGTATTTAAAGTCTCTTCCGAAATGGCGGATGAAGGAAATGCCTCGTCTAGCATCGCTCGTTCACAAGAACCGCTTCATGATGGAGCGGAACTTGGTGTTCGGGGTTAAGGCCGGTCATCATGATGGTTTTCACTTATCAGGGTCGTGACAATATTGGCAAGCTTGTCCAGGGTTCCGTTGAAGGACAATCTCGTGATGCTGCAGCCAGTGAAATTCAGCGCAAAGGCATCACCCTTCTAAAGCTTGAGGAAGCCAGTAAGTCTCTGGATATCAACCATATTGTTAATGAATGGATGATTTCTCGCGGCGAGGTGGACCTGGATGATCTGGTCATTTTTTGCCGTCAAATGAACGCATTAACACGCTCTGGAATACCCATCATCAGGAGTATTCGCGGATTGAGTGATTCGAGTACATCTGAACTGCTCAAGAGAAGCCTGGTCCAGATAGCCAAAAAGCTTGAAGGTGGCGTCAACCTCGCGACATGTATGAAAGAACATCCCAGGGTCTTTCCGGATCTCTTCATTGCAATGGTTCATGTCGGGGAGAACACCGGCGATCTGGAAGGGGCATTTAAACAATTGGCGGTAAGTCTTGAATTAGAGAGGGCTACTCGAAAGCGAGTCCAGCAGGCGACAAGGTATCCCACCATGGTTATTAGCGCCTTGTCGCTGGCACTCCTGGTTATCAATGTATTCGTGATACCAGCATTTTCCAGTGTGTTCGAGCGGCTCGGGTCAGATCTGCCCATACCGACACAGATTCTTATTGCAGTATCAAATTTTGTTCTAACCAAGTGGTGGTTAATCCTGGGGATCATTGGGCTTTCCGGGTATTCATTTATTGCCTGGGTGAGTACCAAAGAAGGATTATATCAATGGGATGCTTTGAAGCTTCGCATTCCCGTTATTGGCCCCCTGTTAAACCTTGTTGCCCTTTCTCGATTCTCTCGTAACTTTGCCATGATGTTGTCTGCCGGATTGCCGATCACCCAGGCGCTCTCGTTGGTGGCCGCCGCAGTGGGCAATACTTACATTGGAAAAGCCATTAAAGATATGAGGTCAGGTATTGAGCGCGGTGAAACATTGGTTGTTACTGCAGGAGCGTCTGGCATGTTTTCGAGTCTGGTGATGCAAATGTTGGCGGTGGGCGAAGAAACGGGTCAGATCGATGGTTTGTTGGTTGAAGTGGCAGATTTTTACGACGAAGAAGTTGAATACAAATTATCGCGACTATCCGATTCAATTGAACCGATTCTAATTTTTGTGATGGGCATACTGGTCCTGGTGCTGGCGCTTGGTGTCTTCTTACCGATCTGGAGCCTGGGTGAGGCATCCATGGCTCATTGATGAATGGCTCATTAATGAATGGCTTATTAACAGAATGGCTCACTAGTGGAGTGACGATTTGTGAAGCGAAGAGTTGAATGTTGAATAGAAAGAACAATCAGTTGGAGGCAAGAAAATGAAACAAGTCAAAAGTGACAAAGGGTTTACCTTAATAGAATTGATCGTGGTGATTTCAATTATTGCGATTCTGGCCATGGTGGCGCTACCTCGATTTGCAGATTTAACGGAGGATGCACACCGTGCGAGTGTTGACGGAATTTACGGTGCATTCGCGGTGGGTGTGAATCTGACCCATGCGCAATGGGTAGCGGGTGGCAAACAACCCAATACTGACAACCTCATTGGGTTTGGAGATGGGAATATGAACCTGGGTGACGATGGATGGCCGGTCGGTAGTGTCGGCGTGGATAATTCGATCAACATGACCATTCCCAAGTGTATCGAAATATGGGATGCCTTGTTGATTGATCAGGCGCCAACAGTCGGGACCTCCGTTGATATGGACTATGGTGTCACTATTGGCAGTCAACTCAGTCAGTGCCAATACACTTATCAGGGTGGCGGTAGTACGACACGGGCGCTTGTCTACGATTCTGCCATCGGTGCAGTGTACAAAAGTAACCTATAGTTGATCTTGCAGATGCGACTGGCCGATACACCTATTCGATGGTAACGGATAAATGATCAGCGGCACAATTTTCTACTCATGATGCTAAAGAGACGCAAGGTTGCTGCCGATAACACAAATACTAAGAACCTTCTGGAAAAACCAGAGAATTAGATCTAAAGGAGAGGTGGCTCTAAATGAAAAGCTCGATACAGAGAAAAGCAAGAAACAATCAATCTGGTTTCACGCTAATTGAATTGATTATGGTCGTCGTGATTCTGGGCATCTTGTCAGCATTTGCCTTGCCCAAGTTTGCTGATTTTTCCTCGCAAGCGGAGACAGCGACTGCTAATGGTGTGGCATCCGCTATTCGATCGTCGATTGGCATCGTGCATGCGGCTTGTCTGGTGGATAGTGCCTGCGCCAGTCTTGGTGCAAGTTCTGTAACCGTTGAAGGCTCAGCAGTCACGACTCAGGTTGGCTATCCATCCACGACATCTGGTGGTGTTAACAATGCCGTCAATCTGGATGGTGTTGCATTTGTTCCGGGTAGTGCGGTAACCAATGTGGCCTCTTTTGATCCGGGTGATGGAACCTTTATTTGTGTTCAACCAGGTTCACCCCCACTGGTTAGTCTGACGACAACAGACGTTGACGAGACAGTTGCGACAGTTTGTCCTTAATTTTCTCAACTCTCTGGATGTGAACTAGCTGGTTCGTGTCCGGTTCGGATGTTGGAGGAGCTAATTCCAGGTGTTGCCAGAAGCAGTTCCAGAAGCGATTAGAGGCCATACACTTATGGAGTTAATCCTGGTGCTTGTCCTGATGGGAATACTGTCCAGTGGTGCGAGTGCACTACTGGCAAGCAGGGCGGACTTTTCACCGGCGCTAGTAAGAGATCAGCTTATTGCCTCGCTTCGACTGGCACAGCAAAGTGCACTATCCAAAACACAAGGCAGCAATGTTTCACATCTCCTGATGTCATCGGCGGGTGATTTCGTTTTCGAGGTCTCTCATACTGGTTACACGCGTAGCGTTTCGCTTAATGGCGAGGGGACGACGGTGACATGGAGTAGCAGTTCTCTGTCTGGAAGCTGTGGTGGTGTCACTGGCACCTTGCCTCATGCACTTGCATTCGATTCAAGCGGCAATGCAGCAGAAACACGCTACTGTATTAGTGGTGCAAAAGAATACCGTGTGTGTGTGTCATCACTGGGGTTTGCCTATGAAGGCGATTGTGAAACCTAAGTGCACAAACCAGTATGCTAACCGGGGTGTTACCCTGATCGAGATGGTGATGACCATCGTAATACTATCCATTGCGCTTGTCGCCACCATCATGGTAATCAGTTCATCTGTTAACCGATCTGCTAATCCCTTAATACAACATAAGAGTGTTCTTCTCGCTCAGGCCTATTTTGACGAGATACTGACCAAACGATTTGCAGAAGAAACCCCTGTGGGAGGCGTGCCCGCCGCAACGACCGGTGTTTGCTCCGTCGGCGGGGAGGCAGGAGAAAGCCGGGAGTTATTTGATGATGTTGACGACTATGATCTTCTTGATGAGATGCCACCAAAGTTGCAGACAGACGTAAATCTGAATGACTACAGCGAATACAGGGTTCAGGTCTCGGTTGCCTGTGCCGGAACATCTCTGGGTCTGACAAATAACTACGACGCGAAACTTATTACAGTCACTATAGACCCACCAGAGATATCAACAATGACTTTCACAGCCTATCGTGCCAACTACTGATGAAGTCCTTCTCAAATACCGGCGGATTTACACTGATTGAACTTGTGATGGTCATCGTCATTATGGGGATTGTCTCAATTGGCGTGAGCCAATTTGTCGGTAGAGCGGTTGGCGGCTATGTCGATTCCAGT
>CAZAZB010000130.1:0-6614 GCA_964489485.1 uncultured Pseudomonadales bacterium
AGATCAATGAGCATCACGGGGCGACCCGGACCCGACTTTTTCAACAACTGATTTAAATTAGAAAAATAGGCATTATGGGGCGCACCATTATCGCCGGGACGCCAGATAAGACCAGCCCCTGCTGCGACGCCTGCTCCGCCGAGTAATAGCGTTCGTCTTTTCATTTACTGTCCATCACTTCTCCAATGTAATATCCTGGTTAATCAGCTCATCTATTGCATTGTCATCCAAACCCAACATCTGCAGCAGCGCTCGTGTCTCGGTGGCAAATGGCGCAGTCGCACCCTGCGGTTTGAAGCCTTCACCGTCGAGCTTGACCGGCGGTGTAAGCGCACTAAACTGCCCCGCCGTTTGATGGTCTAGCAGGTAGAACATGTCATTCGCCTTCGCCTGTTCATCTTCGAATAGTTCGATGGGAAACTTAACGGTGGATACTGGCACACCCGCATCTTTGAGTATTTCCAGCCAGTCCACACTATCTTTGCTTCTGATGATAGCTTCCACTTCCAATTGCAGGGAGATGAAGTAGCTATTATCCAGTGATGACTCGTTGTTTGGATCTAGATTCAAATCCACAAAACCAATGGCGCCAGACAACTTCACCTGTAATCCTTTGCTGGCACAGGCGATGGCGATAGTGCCATCTGCAGACTCATAGGTCCTGAAATAGATCGCCCTAAGTGGTAGAACTCTCGCAGAAGGTAGACTCGCCGCCTGTTCTTCAAAAGACGCGCCATCAATTCGCTGTTGGTTGATCTTGCTAATAATTTTGTTGTGTTTTTCTCGATCGAGATCTTCCGAGCGAACAAGCTGATTGTTCGCCAGCGTCATGGCAGATTGCATCAAGCTTACATCGACGATCCCGCCCCTGTCTGTTCGCTCTCTCCGAAAGAGCGCAGAACTGATACCAAATGCAAGCGACATGGCCGCCATATAGTCCGATATTACCGGATCACCCGGCGCTGGACGACCATCAACTATCCGCCCCATGGCTGCCATTAATCCACTTCTCGCCTGTACAACAATATCCATCGCAGACAGGTTGGCATCGGGTCCTTTCTTACCGAAGGGTGTGATTTCACCAATGATGAGCCGTGGAAATTTATTTTGTAATGTCACGGAATCAATGCCCATCTTCTCCGCCAACCCTGGCCTAAAATTCATCAGGACCACGTCAGCCCAGCCAAGCAGTGAATCGATAACTGGTTTAGCACTATTTTCACTAAGCTTTAGAGGAAGTGAACGCTTACCTCTATTGCGAGAGATGAAGAGACGGGATTCTAGTGGCGTAATTTCACCCATGTGCCGGTTGGGATCACCGTCTGGCGATTCAATCTTGATAACTTCTGCGCCGCCTTCAGCCAGGAGTTGCCCACAAAAAGGAACCGCGACGAACTGGCCGAATTCTACGACTTTAATGTTCTGGAACGGTTGTGAGTCTGGCATCGATGAACAAGGTCTAACAGGAATTGCTCAAGTCTCGCCTTTTCCGATGAGCTTGTCTAATTGCACGGGTTCATAGTTCGTGACCTGATCCATAAGTGAATCTGGCGTCTCATCAACAAGCAGCATCTCTCGATGACCGCTTTTCACAAACCCAGATTCTACGGATTGATCGAGAAACCGCAGCAAACTATCGTAATAGTAGGCGGTATTGAGTAGCGCAATGGGCTTATTGTGAAAGCCTAGTTGCGCCCACGTGAGTACTTCAAACAATTCTTCGAGGGTGCCGAGACCGCCAGGCAAAGCGATAAATCCATCAGATAAATCTGCCATTAACGCTTTGCGTTCGTGCATGGACGCCACAACCTTCAGTTCAGTTAGACCGCCGTGAGAGACTTCGTAATCCACCAGAGACTGCGGCATCACGCCGATGACTTCTCCGCCGGACGACAGAACAGTGTCTGCGATCTCACCCATGATGCCAATACTGGCACCACCATAGACCAGACCAATTTCACGCTGGACCAGTTCGTTCGCGAGATCGCGAGCGGCTTGTGCATAGGCAGGATTATTGCCCGGGCTGGAGCCGCAATAGACACATATTTTTCTTATCAATTTAGCTCTAAACGCTCCTGATATTGGATTGCGGCTCGGTTTTTGGTGCGGCTTCTGGTTCAGGCGAATCTTCAACGACTACCTCTGCTTCAAAGTCCGCATCATCCTCGAATTCAGACTCACCTGTCCACTCTTCACCGCCGGGCTCATCATCGGGCCAGGGCGAAAATGGAAAAGGTCGGAGCTCAGTATTGAAGGTCTGAAACTCGAGTATCTCATAGACGTAGATGCTCAGGTTTTTACCGAATTTGAGCAGCGGTTCATTCACACCACCCGTCACCAGTGCAGCGATAAACTGGTAGACCGAAATAAACACCAGCAAGATTTCAGCAACACTATAGGCGATCACAAACAGCACCATGTAAAGACCACGGGTCCAGACGTTGGTGTTAATCAGGTTTTCTCTTGTTCTTTCTTCCATTTAGATATCCTCTCATCATTAGCGATGTAGTAGATACAGCAATTTCAATACCAAGTTTTTTTGTTGTTATGAATCAAATAGTTAGGAATGCTCTACGCTATCTGAATTGGTCAGTTTCACTAACATGGGTTGGATCTGATGAAATTCAAGCATGGGCTACTACCTTAGAGACACTCATAGTGAACATCCGTTGCACCCACGACCAAAGATGCAGGGATTTTCTTGTCAAACGTCACAAACCTTCCGCCGTGACGAACCGCGAGCGCGAGTAGATAGACATCTGTTAGTTGTTTTGACCCGATGAGTTTCTGCCAGTCAACAATCTGCTGATCCAGAAGACTCACCGCATCTGACCAAAATTTGTGGTGGGCTGTGTTAGCGGCCAGGGATAGCTTTTCAGCGACAACCCTGCTTCCAAGGTGGTTAGGATAACCAGGCTGCGACATGATGCGTATACAACCATTCTGGGTAATCGGGCAACTGGCCCAGCCGGACTCAATATTCGTTTCAAACCAAATCCACGCCAGTTCATGATTAACATGATCGCTGTCCATGAGCGCTATCAACACATTCACATCGAGAAGCGCTCTCACAATCGACAAATTTCCGTTGTTCGCCACAAATCTCTAATCACCCAGTTCCTCCCGCAGACTATCGATATCCTTGTTGCTCACGATGCCACCCCGTTTGGCAAATGGTGTGAATCCGTATTTGGCCCTCGATTCGTTCACCTGAGGATCCTGCTGTCTCCCATCCCCGGTGATCGCACTGCGAATGAGTGACGAGGCTATCTTGCCTGCCGATTTAGACTCCCGCCGGGCAAGCTCTTTCACAGCCATCAGCACATCATCATCAATATCGAGTGTTGTTCGCATGGTCTTTTTTGCCTGATCGACAATGTATGATGTTTGATGCTATCACATCAAACATCATATTTGCATGAAAAGCAGAATCAGGGAGGCTCTGCTCAGATATTGATCATCAAGGATCGGAATGGGTGTTCACGATGGGCCGGAAAATGCATCAAGCCAACAGATACGATTCGACTGGCAGCAAAAAGAATCGCTGCGCGTGCAAGTCTTCCTGATAATTGGTTAAACGGCACCTGATTCGTTACCTGAATCTAAGCTCTTACACAGCGACGCTGGAGATCATCGGACGCTATTGTCCGCTTGATCAATTTCCGCAGAAAACGCTTTATATGTTGGAAGAGATATTACCTGGTGGGTAATAGAGGGAAATGCGCCATGGATGATCTCTCACCTCAATTCGAGAGGCCGACCATACCCTGCCTACCCCCATTCCATTCAGCATTGCTTCGCTAGCGGCTAGAAAGAGGATCTGTTACCATATGTGGTAACAGAAGATATGGGTAAAACAAAAAGGGGCAATTATGTATTCCTCACATGGAAAGGCGACCACTCTCCTCTACATGTCCATGTTTATCGTGATGGTAAATTCATTGTTAAATGGGACCTGGAAAACTGGCAATCCATGAAAGGAAATGCAGACCGCCACCTAATTCGCCTAATCGAAGAACTTAAGAGTAATGGATCTCTATGAAGATCAACAAAGTAGTCGCTAACAACAGAAAGAAAGAGTTCTCAATCACCAATGGTTCAGGCAATCAATTCCCATTTCCCTACCAGAAAACCGAACCCCAACCCACCACTGAAAATAAAGTGCGTTTAGCTTACATCGATAAGGAACTGGGCAGTGAAGCTATCACCTATGTCCTGGAGTCGGGGGACGAGGGCACCATCCATATAGAACAAGTACTCGAGTACAACGGAGAGCCTGAATATTTCACAAATCTGCTTATCTACAAGTTAACGCTAGAAGCGCAAAGGTATGCAGAGGCAAGCGAACTCAGTCGTAGACAACTCGCCAATCGGTTAAACACTTCCGTCCCTCAGCTATATCGTTTGCTGGACCCGGCAAATACCAGCAAGTCACTGAAGCAACTGATTTCACTTCTACATATCCTGGATTGCGACGTTGATGTCGTGATCAATTCAAAAAGTGCTGCGTAATTGTACACCTCACTTCAGGCGGCACCCGATGGACCTGATAAATCGGAACAAGCTCCCTCACAAACTGCTCCCCAGGCTCACGCTCCAATCCGCCACGTGGCGGATTTACGGAAGGCTCATCATAGTAGCCTTCCGTAAATACAGGAGCATTCGGAATAATCTTTCCGGCGCTGGTTCTGAATGACCAGTTGCCTTCATAGTCTTTCTGGATGGTGTATCCGCCTTCGTGCAACAACCTGTGATGCGTCGAGCAGATGAGAATCGTATTGGCAAGGCTGGTTTCCCCGCCATCTACCCAGTGCTCAATATGATGTGCATCTAACCACTTATCATGGGTGCACGAGGGATACGCGCAATGTCTGTCTCTGCCAATTAACGCCCGCTTCAATGGAGGTGACACCACACGCTGCTTTCTACCAAGGTTGAGCGGGTTTCCATTCTTGTCTTTCGCCATCGGGACCATACTGGCATCACACAAAATCCGGCGGACTGATTCGATGGGCAAATCACTCTTGCTGATCTGGCTTGTTTGCGACGCCACCAGTGCAGATTCGTCCACATGCACCATCACCTGATAGTGATCCGCCGTTGATGAAGGATTGTCGCCGCCGCCAGCGAGGAAACCCCTGGCGACTTCCACCAGTGCGTCCGCTTGTTGCTGGACAAATGTTGCTTCATCCGCTTTGGCATTAGCATCAAGTTCCACTGCAATATCGATTGCTTTCATGACCAGATCTGCTGCCTCTCTAGGCAATTGGACACTGATGGTCATGCTGCCATCCCCGTGGATTGAGCGGCTAAAATAACGTGCCTGATGGGCCCGATTCGCATCCTTCGTTGATTGCCGACGCTGCGCGTTGCGTATCTGCTGACAGTGTTCATCTACCTGACTCGCAGTGGCAGGTAGAGCAAACGCCAATAAAGACTTTTCAGTAGCCGCATCCGCAATGCGTGTCAATGAACGCGCCTTCGAATAGGAAAGCTTGCCATCAGAAAAAGCATGAGAGCACTCTGGTAAATCAAACAGGGCCCGTGCAACACGAACCTTCTCACGCGCTGTTGCGATGGCAATACCACATTTGAAATTCAGCCACTCTGCGCAGTTATTAAAGTGCCAGGCTCGCCAACCCTGGCGAATGTCGAATTCACGAATCAGTAAAAGCTGTTCATATTCCATGCCATTCAAGCGTTCGGAAAAGGAAATTAGCGCTTGTTCGAGTTGTTCCAGGGTACGGTTACTGATGGGGGACTTTGGCATGATTTAACGCTCCTGGTTGGCCGGAATCACTACTGTTATTATATACAGTATTGCATAATTTTTCATCACAAAGATCTCGCCTATCCACCTTTTCTGGGCGATGATAGCAACACAAATACCTAACGGATTCCATCCATGCGAATCAGTGACTTCATAAAAATAATTACACCCTTGCTACTCGTTTGCACAGCATCAGCTTATGCCGAAGACTTCTATATTGCCTTTAAGTATGACGAGTCTAGTGTCGTATTTGTAACGGGTACGCGAGACAACATGTACCGCCCCGCGAAAAACGAGAATAGCGAAGTATCAAAATTGACCGACCCACAGGCAAAGCTGTCTCGATTCCAGTTATACCAACCAGAGCCTAAAGACAATGAGATGACATCGGCATTATCGGGGGGCGTTAACTCAGGTGATCAGTTCACGCTGCTGCTGGGTCGACAGAACACGGTTACCGTCACAATTCGAGAGATCGTTCCCGCGAATATATTTTGTTCGGCAGCGGCGGTCGCCATTGCCGATGTGCCACCAGAACAGCGAAATATTTACGCATCATCCCGAGAGAAATATTTCCTTGTTGCAAAGGAAAATCCTGGACCACCCAGCGCAGCAAGACTGGGTCTCGACGGCACACCACTACCCCAGGATAAACGGGATCGTATCCGCCGGTCTCTAAGCACGATTCTTGAAATTGAGGCACCGAGACTCATCAAGCAAAGACAACCAGAACTGGACCGCATCTCCCAATTTAATAGGGGCTGGACAAACCGACGCCAGCAGCTAAATCAAGGATTACTTGCCGGTAATACAGAGTTGTCGTTCAACACACAGCGGGTTTGGC
>CAZAZB010000130.1:6714-8547 GCA_964489485.1 uncultured Pseudomonadales bacterium
CAAGGATTACTTGCCGGTAATACAGAGTTGTCGTTCAACACACAGCGGGTTTGGCTTAATGCGACTAACCCGCTCTATTATGTCCGTGCCCGATGGGCAATAGGTGGTGAGTCTGCCTTTGGGTTGTCTACCTGGATCGTTCACAACATGCTGGTCATGTCTGTGGATCTCCGTGCCGCCCGAATGCTCTATTTGCCTGAAATGCAGGGCCGGGATATTGGCAACCAAGAATACGGACTCATACTCAATCTGTTTGACCACGATCGTGACGGGAATGGCGAAATACTCTTCTATCAATCAGGTTATGAAGGGGCGAGTTTCTCTTTAATAGAATATGCAAATGAAAAATTTGCCCCTACAGGAATTGAGTTGCATATGGGGTGTTAGCGAATGGTCTTGCACTTACATCTCCTACATCAAAAACAGAGATCGTTAATAGAGGCACATGGAATGATCGACCAAAAAGACGTAGGGGGTGATGAAGCAAGACCGCTAATGCCAAACGTTATCGCTGCGGTGATGCTCACAATCTCAATCACCTTCTCTGTATATTATGTACTAACCAACAACTATGGTATCGCAGAATTCAGCATGTTGGCGGGTTTCGGACTCGTCCTTAGCGCGATCGCCTGGAGTCTCTTCAGCTGGATGAACAAGGTTGGGCAACGAAGGAACCAACTGACGCCAGAAGGCAAAGAGGAACCCCGGGATTAAGTAGCGCATTTCCGCAGCTCAGAACTTTGATTTGCCGTTCGTTTAATGGTTCTTTGGCGAAGCGTTCCCGGAATCGCGCCTTTTGTAGTACAACACTCAATGTCTCTTGCGCCCCCTCGATGGCACGGAGCAGACAATTCAGAAACCAGTCCTGCCACCGCGTCACGTCCAGTTCGCCTTTCTGTGTCCATTCCAACGTATCGTAATACACTTTATGCTCGCGGCGGACTTGTGCCGACATGCTGTAGAAGCGCTGGCCGGTTTTATCTGCAAAGGCAAGAGAATACTCCGCATCATGTGCGGAGAATAGCGGGGTTATTCTCCGCAACGTCTTCTGCCATCGTTAACTATCTTCTTCCTTACCATCACCGGACCCTGCAGCACTTCCCGCAACGCCTGTCCCTACTGCTCTTAGCGCCCACGCTCCCCTAACGGCCATGCCACCTACAGCAGCAGAACCGGCAAGATTACCGGCGGCACCTGAAATCGCACCAAGAAGAGTTGCCGCAAATACTCGGTCGGCAGAAACAGCACCTATACTGCTTGCGAAGCCTATTGCCGCACCAATTCCCGCCCCTACCAAGCCGAACCCACCACTAACCACATCCAATTCTTCTTTACTCAGATCTCTCATCACACTACTCCTTTTCGTTTTTCTGATTGTAATAGTGCATGAGATATCCACCCGCCAGGGCGAAAAGAAATAGTAGAAAACCTCGAATGACGTTGAATGGGTACTCATGGATCCCGGTGTAAATGAACACCTCTATTGGAATGAGCACAACACCGCTTAAAAGGATGACCCAGTTTTTCTTCTCTTTGATTGAGAATGGAACAACCAGGACAGCCCATAAGACCAGAATAGTCGAATTGAATATTAGCCCACCTGTCATATCATTCGGTACCCAATGCACATACGGTCATTCTTTCAGTTTCTACAAAATTGGTAAGTCGAGATTTCTTAAGAGCTTGTGAGATATCGTATCAACTTGCAGTATATCTCGATAGCAACGGGCAACTCGTATATTGAGTCCGGGAACAGAAGGATCGCAGGTATGTTGGGCAAAGTGACTCCAGGCCAGCAAAATTTGTCAAAATCAACAATACAACAATACAACA
>CAZAZB010000130.1:8647-9805 GCA_964489485.1 uncultured Pseudomonadales bacterium
CAACAATACAACAATACAACATCATCGCTGTACGTCGACAAATTGTCTAAATTCAAAAAGCAGGAACTCGTGATGAATCTCGACTGGAACTTCAAAATCACAAAGGACAAACAATTCCTAGTGCAGAATTACCTACCGGTTTCCCCCTCTTCGGTTATTACCGTACAAGCCTGTTCGCACAGGATACCGGGATATTCAGTTTGCTATGAGCCGCTACGAGTATGGTGAGGTTTAGAATCCGGTTTTGTTTTGCGCCAACCAATTCTTCGCTATCTAACAGCAGAACTGATGTATCGCCATTGTTCTCTAGCAGAAGCTCAGGTACGTTGCCCGATTCTGATGTCTCGGTTATTGTGAGGCCTTCCGTTTTCAATGCCTCATCCAGCGTCAGGTAATCCACGGCAAAAGGACTCTTCCGAATGAGAGGTGTGATCGTCAGGTTCTTGAACTCTTGTCGCTCACCTGCATCGATATTTTGTAGTGCCTTGTTGATTGCGTTCATTTTAAGCTCCACCTGTTCATGGGTTCTGGTTGCAGGGCAGAATCACAATTGCCCCAATTTGAAACTCGCATCGCTATATGTTGAGGATTAACATGATAGGCTTACTAAACGACATGTCTACAATGTATACATGTACATGTCGTGTTTTCGAGTACAATCAGAGGATTCATATTGAAAACGAACCATTCTGTAAAAAAAACAAACCGAACAAAAATGGGCAATCCGCTGGGACCTTGCTGCTTCGTGATCGATTGATTGAGGTTATTCGACCGATTGTGATCGCGGCACGGCAGCACCGCCGGTTAGAGGTGGACTATGTGTCTATCCATCAGCCCAATCGAGAGAAGGTATCTGGGTGGCTGTTTCATGAGTAATTCGAGGTACTGAGTGAGGCGGCTATTCTGGTGAACATCTACAATCGCCGTAAAAATTGTGCGTAATATAGAGGCCATACGATGTTGTGCTGGTCTGGATCCCCCGCCTGAGCACCAATAAGTTTGACAGTACGCCGGGGCGCATAACGATCGACATATACACCAAGACTTTTCGCGCGAGTTCTCGCTCCACTCTTAACTTCAACGGGAATGATCTCCCCGTCTTCACATTTGTGCAGGAATTCGATCTCACTGCGTGCGTATTCCCATGAATAAAGAGGA
>CAZAZB010000131.1:0-5782 GCA_964489485.1 uncultured Pseudomonadales bacterium
CGGATCACTGGACATTCTGGGCACGCATAGTGTGCCCTGTTCACTAAACCGAAAGGGGCTTGGCAGTGTGTTGAAAAGATTGTCTTCAGAAATACCCATTTTTGTTCTAAACCTGGTGAAATCCCCACCCATGGAAAGTGTTGCCGATGTGATCACTGCCGCGAAAGCACGGGCCCAGAAAAGTTCTGCCAGGGTTTCACTCACTGAAATTGGGCGTGCATTGAGCTGTGTTTCGACACCATCCTGGTTGGCGCCTTCCCGATAGGCAATCCATCGCGCAATAGGCGGGTTCCCGGGTTGATCCTCCTTCTGGTAGTTCACCCACAGACTCGCACCGGATTCAATTCGTGAAGCCATGGCTGCAATGACTGGCAGCCAGTATTCTGTACGTTCCTTCTCAAACTCGTCCGCCATCGCCAATTTATCTTCCAGGGAAGACGCCAGGCTATCGACGAGGCCAAACAATCTTGTGAACCTTCCCTCCAACTCGACGCTAAGTTCCCGAATGACAGTATCCACCTGGCCAAGGGGGAAACGGAATTGTGCGCCGCCATCTTCAGGCATCGCATCTTCCTGAAGTGGATCAAGTAGGCTATTCATCTCCTCCAGTCCGGCAATAGCTTCATTGACAGCATCTTCATACTGGCCAATCGCCACTGGCAGACTGCCGACCGTTTCCAATTCAGCCACCATCTGGGTGAGTGTATTGGGTATCTGGGAAAGCCAACCCTGGGTAGAACGAACACCTATAAAATCTGAAAAATGATTGGCAGCCTTTTCTGGAAAATGATGCCCTTCGTCAAAAACATAGATAGCATCTTCTGGTGCTGGAAGTACGGCGCCACCACCCATCATTAAATCTGCCAGCACAAGATCATGATTGGTGACGATACAATCCACCTTGTGGATCCGCTCACGCGCCTTGTAGAAGAAACAATTATCATAATGGGAACACTGGCGACCAGTGCATTGCACATGGTCCGTACTGACCCTGGACCAGGCAGGATGTTCAATCTCTTCAGGCCAACTATCCCGGTCACCATCCCATTGACCGCGACCAAGACTTTCCACCATATTTTGGTACAGAACACGATGAGATTCTTCTGGCTCGAAGCTCTCATTGTCATAAAGTGCAAGTGTTTGATTCAGCGAGCCCATTTCCTGTAGCGCAAGATCCAGGCGGGACATACAAAGATAGCGGCGACGCCCTTTTGCCAGTGCAAATGAAACATCAAGTTCGGCATGCTTTCTGATATCCGGCAAATCAAGAAAGACAATTTGCTCCTGCAATGCGACAGTCGCGGTGGAAATAATCAGTTTCTTACCCGCTGCCTTTGCGACCGGCAGCGCAGCAATGGCATAGGCAATTGTTTTACCCGTTCCCGTTCCTGCTTCAACAACACATATATTAGGACCTTCCAGCCGCTCACCATCTTCATCGACTTCAATGTTACCCAGAGTACGAGCGATATCAGCAATCATGAGACGCTGACAATATCTTGCCTTATAGCCTTTGGCATCGAGCAGGCGCGAATACGCCGCCTGAATCTCCTCCTTGAGTTCATCACTCAACATCGGATAGGGTGATCTTTTTGGTTGTGGGCAACATCATGAAGAAAACCATCATAACACTTTGCTTCTACCTGGCGTCTATCTCGCTGCTGCCTGCGGGGTCAGTTCAAGCAAAAACGCTACCCCTGCACAATCTTAATCTCCCGAAGGGTTTCTCCATCAGTATCTTCGCCGAACTCGATAACCCTCGCCAGATGACCCGTAGTGAATCAGGCATCACTTATGTAGGCAGCCGCCGGGCGGGAAAAATTTATGCTGTGATTGATTCAGATGGTGACTATCGAGCCGACCGTGTAATCACACTCGATAAAAAGCTCAATCTGCCGTCTGGACTCGCCATGAAAGGCAAAGATCTCTATGTTGGCGCTGTGGATAAAATTCTGGTCTACCGGAATATTGATTCACAACTGGATGCACCGCCACAACCAGAAACTCTAATCGACACGCTCCCAAATAAACGGCACCATGGTTGGAAATATCTTGAGTTTGGTCCAGACGGTCTTCTCTACATTCCCGTGGGGGCGCCCTGTAACATTTGTTTATCCGAGGCGCCGTTTGCCAGCATCCTTCGAGCTGATGTCACCTTGCCGCAACCTAAATTAGAGACATTCGCATCGGGAGTTAGAAATTCTGTTGGCTTTGACTGGCACCCCATCACAGGAGACTTCTGGTTTACAGACAACGGTCGCGATTTGTTGGGGGATGAGTTACCACCTTGCGAACTCAACCGTGCATCAGAAGCCGGACTTCACTTTGGCTATCCTTATTTCCATGGAAATGGCATCAGGGATCCGGAATTTGCAAAGGATAAAGTCGCCAACAATTATACAGAGCCAGCCCTTTCACTAGACCCTCATGTCGCTCCGCTGGGCATGGCATTTTATACTGGCCAACAATTTCCTGCTCGATTCAGGAACCAGATACTTATACCCGAGCATGGTTCCTGGAATAGAAGCAAGGAAGCGGGCCACACCGGGTATCGCTTGATGCTCGTTACAATCGACAAGAATGGCTCCATTGATCGCAACAAGGGTTATGAAGTGTTCATTGATGGATGGCTACAGAACAACAAAGCATGGGGCAGGCCAGCAGATATACTGCAACTACCCGATGGAAGTATTCTTGTTTCTGACGATAAGGCTGATGTTATCTACAGAATCTCGTATCAAGGATGAAGGGATCAAGGCTTGCTGCCGCTCCATCCGACCAAATAGTCTATACGGGGACAGGGAGAACAAGTATCTTCCCGACAAATACCCTTGACCGCGACAGTCAAAAAACGGAATATGTCTATTCTTAATCAAGTCCTATTCGAGTCAGAAAAATGACAACGGAACGTAGAAACGATAGCGATAGAAGATCAGACGAACGCAGGCAGAATGAGCGCCGGATTAGCGAAGAAGCTGCCGAAAAAGAGAGACGCGAAGAAGCACGTCGCGCTGATCAACGGAGAGCAGGTAAAAGACGCTCAACTTAGGCTCTTAAAAAGAAGGCTTTCGATAGAAGGTCTTCAACAAGAAAACTCTCCACAAGAAAATTCAAACAAGACCCTTTGCCCAGCTTTGATCGGTACGGCATACTGCATGATTCAAACCCATCGGGGAATTCCATGACAGGTGCCGAAGCCGTTGTATCCGCTCTCAAAAAAATTGGAACTGAATATATATTCGGAATTGTGAGCATTCACAATATGCCAATATTCGATGCCATCAATCGTGATGGCCATATCAAGATAATCGATTGTCGCCACGAAATGGGTGCAACCCATGCAGCCGATGGCTATGCCAGAAGCACAGGTAAAATTGGTGTTGCCATTGCGAGTACAGGTCCAGGAACGACCAATACTGTCACCGGACTTTATGAGGCTGGATACGCTTCCTCGCCCGTGCTGCTCATCACGGGGCAAGCAGAGACCGGCTTCTACGGGAAGCATCAGGGTTATGTTCATGAGGCAGAGAATCAGTTGCCGATGCTACGCACCGTCACAAGAAGAGCTGAATCACCTCGTCTTGCGAGCCAGATCGAGAACACCATATTGCAGGTTGCTGGTGACATGCTTGCAGGCAGGCCACAACCCGGCGCTGTTGAGATCCCGATCAATCTCCAATACGAAGAAACTTTGCCATCAACAGAAACCTTCACAACGACTTCAAATTCCCAGCCATTACCCAGTGACTTATCCCTTGCCTGCGATATGATCGCGACGAGTAGCAAGCGTATTATTATCGCTGGAGGGGGTATTACCCGCGGCGGTGCCGGGGATTCCCTGCAGCAGTTCGCGGAAGAACTGGGCGCGCCAGTCTTTACAACCGCCAATGGTCGCGGCTCAATTCCAGAAGATCATCCTCTCTGCATCGGAAATATCTACCAGAGCCGGCGGCTTCACGAAGCCCTGGAAGATTGTGATCTGACAATTGCAATTGGCACCCGATTTCAAGTGGGTGTTGGCGGTGCGAATGCAAGCTTAAGACCACCCGGGAAACTTCTGCATATTGATATCGATGCTGCAGTGCTCAATCGAACGCACCGAGCAGATCTCGCCGTTCAGGGTGATGCGAAATCCCTCCTTGTGGCTATTTCAACCCAACTTAACCCAGAGACAGGTGACCCTGCTTTCCTCGACAAAGTTCAAAAATCCGGCAAAGGTGTCAAGCAGGCTCTGCGGCAGCGAATTGGTTCTGACTATGAGGGAATCATGGACACAATCAGATCTCTTTTACCCCGGAATGCTGTAATCGCACGAGACTCAACTGTACCCGCGTACAACTTCGCCAATCAATTGTTGGAAATTTACGAGCCCAACACCTTCATTGGTCCCAATTCCGGCGCTATTGGTCCTGGCCTACCCCTTGCGATTGGCGCTGCCATTGGAACAGGGACCAAGACGGTCGTGATTCACGGCGATGGTGGCTTTATGCTCCATGCAACCGAACTGGCGACTGCAGCACAATATAAGGTTCCACTGATCGTTTGTGTCTTTAATGATGGTGGTTATGGTGTACTTCGTGGATTGCAAACCAGACAGTTTGAGGGGCGAACCAATGAGGTCAATCTGGGTTTCGTGGATTTTAAAATGTTCGCCGAGAGCATGGGCGTACCCGGCTACAGCGTTGATTCGCTGGCATCATTCAAAACCGCCTTTGCTGATGCACTCGATGTCGATGGACCCTGCCTGCTTAACATCGATATGCGACAACTCAAACCAATGAAAGGTAGTATCTTGCCCCCGGTGGCGACTCCGGCCTGACCCGAGGGTTAAGCATGACTTTGATAATCACTCTATCGACAGTCGGGGCATTGACAATAAAGTTGCCTATAAGACCGGGTGCCTATCGGTGAAACAAGAAGAGATTATTTCAGGCCTTCCAGCACACCTGCGGCAGTTCGTACAGGTCCAGGACTACAGTCAATATACACCACGGGACCATGCGGTCTGGCGTTTTCTGATGTTGCAATTGAAATATCAGTTAGCTCACAGTGCCCATCCCGTTTATATTGAAGGACTCCGTCGCACTGGGATTAGCCAGGAACACATCCCCTCTATCGATGGAATGAACGAGTGCCTTGAGCAGATTGGATGGAGGGCGCTCGGCGTAGACGGTTTTATTCCACCGGCGGTTTTTATGGAGTTTCAGTCACTGCGGATTCTGGTGATTGCCATGAGCATGCGAACCATTGACCAACTCTTGTATACACCAGCACCCGATATTCTTCATGAGTCTGCCGGGCACGCTTCCTTTCTGATTGACGTGGACTACGCTGAGTTCCTGCAACAATTCGGGACAATAGGGATGAAAGCACTATCATCAAAAGATGATGAGGCCGTCTACGAGGCTATCCGGCATTTATCAATGACCAAAGAAAATCCGAAAGCGAGCGAGCAAGAAGTGACTGATGCTGAATCAAACCTCGCCAACGCGCTCGATAATAATTCGGGTACATCAGAAGCAGCACTGCTCGCAAGGCTACACTGGTGGACCGTCGAGTACGGACTGGTCGGTGATCTTGATGACTACACCATCTTTGGGGCGGGGCTCCTCTCCTCTCTTGGGGAAAGCAAAAACTGCCTGGATGATAGCCGCGTCAAAAAGCTGCTCCTGACCCCGGATGCGATTAACCAGGCCTATGACATTACTTCCGAGCAACCCCAGCTTTATGTCACACACAGCTGCCGGCACCTGAGCCAGGTACTCAACGATGTCGCCAATGG
>CAZAZB010000131.1:5882-9749 GCA_964489485.1 uncultured Pseudomonadales bacterium
TCTCCCGTTGGATTCGTCAACGAATTCAGTCGTTGCCTCTCGGAATATAGCATCGACGAGCTTCGTTTCGCTGGCATCGAAACAGGATCAAGAGCAACACTGGAATTTGTTTCAGGCGTCGTTGTTGAAGGTCATCTGTTGGCGATTGAACGATCTAGTCAACGGAATATCCTCTTCAGTTTCAAAGAATGCCATGTCACGGGTGCCGGAGGCGATGTTCTTTTCGATCCTGCATGGGGGCAATATGATATGGCGATTGGAACAGAGATCATCTCTGTCTTCGGTGGATCAGCAGACCCATCTGAGTTCCCACTTTACAGGGCACCAAAAGAGCGCAGTCCCGTTCATTCACCTGCAATAGGTGATCAAGCTAATCTCAGCCTATACGAGCAGCTAATACAGGTACGGGTGGGCGAAAAAGAGCTGGATGCTGGTATCGTCTCAAATATTCTTGACCAAATCAGTTCAACAAAACACCCGGATTGGTTGCTTCTATTTGAGCTATTCGAACTTTCAACCAGCCTCCCGGCACAAGACCGGGGAACCCTATTGATACTCAACGCCCTGAACAGTCTCGTCGAGACCCTAAACGATAACGAAACTATTAAGGAACTTGTCCTGCAAGGCATTGAGCGCGTTAGGCAATCTAGTCCTGAATGAACTAGTGCCCGGGCGTGGGAATGGATTTCTCAAATTTGTCCCAGTGTTTCAGTATTTCCTGAACCACCACATTGCCAATCTGAAAAGCCGTTTCCTTGGCCGGCAAACCATCATCAGCATAGGGTGCCGTGGCACTCCATGAAGCTTCTTTGCCTGGCGGCGGCATAGTGAAATTGCTTGCGGTACGCAGCACCATCACTCGTTGTGGGTCCACCAGTTTCCCCCTACCCAAACGATCTAATCCCGTCAAAGTTCCACTATCTTCCATATTGCTGGTCATAAAATTCATTTTTTCATTGCTATAGAGTGGCACCCAATCATTTGCCCATTGATCCAGTAGTGCTCCATGCCAATAGGTGCTGGAAGAGAGGGTTTCACCCAGGGTCACAAAAGGTGGTTTTTGTGCATTCGGATAGCCCTTAAATTGCTTTCTGAATTCCCGAATTCCGGGCGCGTCCTTGATCTTAACGTCTTTAGTGAGGTTGTACGCCCATTGGGTTAGATTCTGGTTCAACTCGAACGCAATCGTGTCGAGAGACCAGCCGCCCCTTAACTCTTGTGGACTCATAGCGGGTCTTGTTGCACCCAATGGGATCATCCCGTAGGGCCAATCTTCCGGAATCTCGCGCCCATCAATTTCATAGAGCAGGTCCCCATCGATGACCCAGCGTGCCCAGGCTGCGGAACCGAGCGACATATCAGCCGGGTCTGCGCCTGCAATTCCTGCGATAAGCCAGTAGGATTTAGTGAGATCAAATCTCTTGTCCAACCCTAATGCCATAATCGAGGCAGTTGCATTGGCAATCCCACCACCCAGACAAATACCTAATACCCCTTCATCATTCATCCGAAGCTCATACTCTCCCAGTTCAAATGGCAAGACCTTATCGAGCTTCAGTCTCTCTACCCAGAACTGGAATTCACCCGGTCGATCTCCGGTCACCTCACCACTTTCAAACATGGTCACAACGACGACCTTCACCGGAATCGGTAACGATGGCTCTGATGCAATCGCGACATTCACCGCCGTCGCCAGGAGCAGAACCGCAACGTAACCAGATACTAGCTGAATATATTTTCTCAATGGATGTGACACCTTCTTTTTATCAGATTCTCTAGTATAGTCGTTGATCCAACCAAGAATAACAACAAAGGAACCGGCCATGATTAGCTTGCTTGGCATCGCTATCATTCCTGCGGTTGCATTTCTGTTTTCCTCAAACAGAAACAAGATCAACCTGCGAACCGTACTGGGCGCCTTTGCCATTCAAGCATCCATTGGGGCCTTTGTTCTGTATTTCCCTCCGGGAAAAAAGCTTCTGGAAGTGATTGCCATTGGCGTTTCCAACATTCTCGGCTACAGCCAGGAAGGAATCAATTTTCTCTTTGGCGCCGTCGGAAATCAATCCATGGGTTTTATCTTTGCGTTTCAGGTACTGCCGGTCATTATTTTTTTCTCTTCACTGATTGCCGTGCTCTACCACATCGGTTTGATGGGCTGGGTCGTGCGCCTAATCGGTGGTGCATTGCGCCTGGCACTCGGAACCAGTAAACCTGAATCACTCTCGGCTGCAGCCAATATTTTTGTTGGACAAACAGAAGCGCCTCTCGTCGTGCGGCCTTTTATCCCCACCATGACGAAATCAGAACTTTTCGCCATCATGGTGGGCGGTCTCGCATCCATTGCCGGGTCTGTTCTTGCCGGATACGCCAAGATGGGCATTGAAATAACCTATTTGCTGGCAGCGAGTTTTATGGCAGCGCCAGGTGCGCTGCTAATGGCCAAGATTATTCTGCCAGAAATAGAAGAACCCAAAAATGAGTTGAACGAAATCACAGCTGAAGATCAGGTCTATGCCAATGTCTTTGATGCCGCTGCCAGTGGCGCAGCATTCGGACTACAAATTGCACTCAATGTTGGCGCAATGCTGCTCGCTTTTATTGCACTCATTGCCCTGTTCAATGGGCTCATTGGATGGTTGGGTAGTCTGGTTGGGTTAACCGACCTGACCTTTCAATCGATTCTGGGTTATCTATTCCAGCCAGTCGCCTGGGTGCTGGGCGTACCCTGGCATGAATCCAACGCGGCAGGTAGCTTGATTGGACAGAAACTTGTGCTAAACGAATTTGTCGCTTATCTCGACTTTATAAACATCAGGGACACCCTGACGCCACACACACAAGCGATTGTAACCTTCGCCTTATGCGGCTTCGCCAACCTATCAAGCATTGCAATCCTCATGGCAGGAATCGGTGCCATGGCACCGGAACGGCGTCAGGAGATAGCACAATTAGGGTTAAAAGCGGTATTCGCTGCAAGTCTTGCCAATTTTATGAGCGCCGCAATCGCCGGTTTTTTCCTGTCTTTATAAAATCACCCGGCGTTGAGAATCGATTGAACAAAAGGTTTTTCGTTTTGCAGTTCCTCAGCCGTCAGGCCACATAATTCATAGGGCAGAACCAGCCAGTCATCTGTCTGGTGCATATAAAAATCTGGTCTTCGCCCGGTACGATTCTGATCAGGCTTCACCCAGAGACTTGCGACTTTGACATTCCACGGCATATTTCGTTTTAACCGTTTTTCAAGCCGATTGATAACTGCCTCAACATTCAGACCGGTACTGAAGACATCGTCCACGATGAGCAGCGAATCGGATTGGTTCAGAGACTCAAGCAGGTATTGTGTCCCATGTACGCGAATCGCGGAGTCTGGGTTGTCTACCATCTCTTTGTAGCTGTTCACGCCAGTGTAGGAAGTACGGATAGAGATGTGGTCCGTCTCGACACCAAGTGCCTGCAAGCATTCTTGCACGGCGATCCCCACGGTGCTGCCGCCTCGCCACAAGCCAACGATGAACGTGGGTCGAAAATTAGCATTGAAAATCTTAACGCCAAGTCGATATGCGTCCAGCAGTACATCTTGTTCGCTAAGAAATTTTTTATTATTCACGTTTTGGAATCCACTCTTCGTTATTAGTCTTTGTTATCGATAGATGTCTGACCCAGGCTCTATTTTCATTTATGATTCCCCCTCACCATTCAGAGAATAACCCAGGGTGACTGAAAAACGCTATCTCGATGCACAAGAACTTCTTGAAGACAGCATGCGATTAGGCATGGCTGTGTATAACAGCGGGTTCGAGCCAACTTTCATTGTCGCGATCTGGAGAGGTGGCGCTCCCATCGGTATCGCCGTTCAGGAGATCT
>CAZAZB010000132.1:0-9739 GCA_964489485.1 uncultured Pseudomonadales bacterium
CTCCAGGCAGAGTTTTCTCAATCTAGGATCGAATCGAATTCACATCCATGCTGAAACTGAGCACAGCGTGACTTTTGCAGACGTCGCCGGTGTCGAATCGGCTAAGGAAGAATTGATGGAAGTCATCGATTTCCTGAAAGATCCAACTCGATTGCAGTCATTAGGTGGCAGGATGCCGAAAGGCGTATTGCTGGTCGGACCACCCGGCACAGGTAAGACTCTCTTAGCCAGAGCCGTATCAGGTGAAGCAAGTGTTCCGTTTTTCAGTATCAGTGGCTCAGAGTTTATTGAAATGTTTGTTGGTGTAGGCGCTGCCAGGGTACGTGAAATGTTTGATCAGGCCCGGCAAAAAGCCCCTTGCATTATATTTATCGATGAACTTGATGCTATCGGTGGATCCAGAGGAATGGGACCTGCGATGGGTGGACACGATGAACGCGAGCAGACCTTGAACCAATTACTAACGGAAATGGACGGTTTTGATCCATCTTCGGGCGTTGCTGTGCTTGCTGCGACAAACCGCCCGGAAATCCTCGACAAGGCCCTGTTGAGATCCGGGAGATTCGATCGACAAATCGTGGTCGACAAACCGGATCTGGCGGCTCGCACAGCAATACTACGCCTACATACCAGCAAGATGAAATTGGCGGCAGACGTTGACTTGATAGTTGTTGCCCAGCGTACGCCTGGATTTGTGGGTGCCGATCTTGCCAATATATCTAATGAAGCAGCTATCCGTGGTGTGCGAAAAAGCCACAATGCCGTTGATATGCAAGATTTTGAAGAAGCCATAGATCGCATTGTTGCGGGTCCGGAGAAGAAGGGACATTTTCTAGGTCCTGATGAAAGGAGGAGAGTCGCCTTTCATGAATCGGGCCATACTTTAGTTGCCGTTACTGTACCTACTGGTGAGCCTGTTCATAAGGTCTCCATCATTCCACGCGGACTGGCTGCGCTCGGCTTTACACTGCAGTTGCCTGTCACTGAAAAATTCCTATCAACAGAGCTGGAACTGAAAGATCAACTGGCCATCCTTCTGGGCGGACGTGTCTCAGAAGAACTCGTCTATGAAGATGTATCAACAGGCGCAGCCAATGATCTGGAGAGAGCATCAGAGATTGCACGCTCCATGGTGACCCGCCTGGGTATGAGCAAAAAACTGGGACCGATTACCTATGGTAAACAACAGCAGCTTGCCTTTCTTGGCGTGAGTGGGCAGGAAGAGAGAAATTTCTCTGAAGAAACCGCCAGACTTATTGATGAGGAAGTCAGATGTCTGGTTGACTCTGCTTATGAACGTGTAAAAGCTATCCTTGAATCCAAACGCGACATACTTAATGCGTTGGCAGCAGCTCTCGAAGAGAAAGAATCGATCAATGGAGATGAGGTTACCGACATCATTGGAAAGTTCGAAGATAAATAGACCAAAGAAAAACCGGGGCACAGTCATCAGTGCCCCCTTGCTTCGCGTGTCCTTGGAACATATAAGTTACCAGGTAGCACGGGATCCCTTTTCCTCCGACAAAAGATTTTCGTGGGAATTTAACGGATATTGTTTCGCCTGGGACATGCCATGTCCTTTTGCTTTGCCTTCGGATTTATCTTGTACCGGCGCTTCAGGAATAAACCGCCTACGGCTCTCGCTGCTGGCCAGGGCTGGCGGGATCTCTTTACACCGAGCATGCTAACAGGCGCGTTTCGCTGAAGGCTCTTCAAAACTTATGCCGTTTTTTTGACGTCACGTGATAGTACGTTTTAACCGTCAAGCGCCGTTTCTGTGGATACACCAATGGCCGACAGGTCAGCAAGTCACCCGGCAACAGTTTGATTCAGACGAAGCTCCTTTTCATCTGAGGCCAGTTGCCGTAAGTGAGGGCTCGCCAGACCCATTCCACCGGACCAAACCGGTACATAGATAGCCACCAGTCCGAGAAAATAATCTGGAATACCCATATAGCCAGAACCACGACGTAGAGCATCCATCGTTCCATTTGCCCGACCAGTCCAAAACCGGCGCCTGTAAAAATAAAAAGACAAATCAAGGAATGGGCCAGATAACTGCTCAGCGCCATCCTGCCAACGGCGGCAAGTTTACGGGTAAGCCAGGGTAAATAACCTGATTGGCAGATGATCATCACCATTCCCAGATATCCCGCTGCCATGCCGAGGCGCCCTAACTGATAAGTCGGCCTCGTAAAAGAGAAGGTGACAAGCAGGTCGAAATTGCTGGACACACTACGAATGACTTCATATAGATTGATCGAAAGACCCATGGTGAATCCAATGACCAATAACTTGATATAAAAAGAATGGGAACGGCCTGCAGAAAGCACATCAGCCTTAAAAAGGGCCATACCTAAGAGCATCATTGCTAATGCATCTAACAACATGATAACAGGCAACTGAAAAAGATAAAGGTCCGGAACTTTCTTCATCACCAGATGCCACGCAGAACCATAACTTTCACGACGCGAAGCGAGTTCTATATCTATAGCCGCTGCATCAGGCGAGAATTCCTGGTTGAGTTCTTGCCATTCTTGCACTGCCTTGTTCGCTTCGCTGTCTGACTGGGAAAGGCTAATGGCGGATCTTGCCTGATCACGGAGTTCATTAAGACCATATGACATCACAAGATATTGCACTGACATCAATGCAATGAGCACCATGCTGGCCGCGATTAGCCAGCGAGGTGATTTATGGCGTACGAGGAAGAGCATCGCACCAGAAAGGGCGTAGGTGACGAGAATGTCGCCTTCCCAGAGCAATACCATCACATTGACCAAGCCAAGTATCAAAAGCCAGAAATTTCGCCTGTAGTAAATCGCTGCGCCTTTTGCATTGTCTCCTGTTGTGAATAGTACAACGCCTGCACCAAACAAAATCGAAAACAGGCATCGCATAGAGCCCTCGAATAACACATCAACCGATGCCCAGGTATAGAAATTCCAGCCAGAGGTGGCCCCATCAACGACAGGATTGAAGTAGGCTGCGCCGGGAAGACCGAAACCCAGGATATTAAGAAGCAGGATACCAAACAGTGCGAAACCTCGAAGGACATCCAGTGCGATAATTCGGGAGGCCTCAGGTGTCGGGGCGATAGATTCCAAAGTTTTTCTCTATTAATGTTTACGTTGTTTGAAGGTAAGTATAGGAAAACGTGGCAAGTTTTGTTGTAAAGATATCACCCAAGAATGAAACCTGGCTATTGAAAACCAGGTTGGATTTATAGTTTTTCACGTGATGTCCGGTAAAGTGGTGAGTCGTGTATAAAACCACGTCCGAATGGCCGGAGATTATCTGGTGATTCGGGAGGTTTTAATAATGAGCAACGAGATTAGTACAACCAGTGTTGTTTACTGGTCAGGGCGTATCCAGCAACAATCGGGACAACGCAAGCGGATAGAGATCGTAATCGATGTCCGCCCTGAAGGTAAACAGATGATGGGTGATGGCCGGGTGCTTATCGCCTATGCAGAACCGGAGCAACTGGCAGTACAATAAAAACAGTTCTATGTGGAACGTTGCAGCAGGAAAATCAGATGCTCATACTCAGATATTCATCATCAATCTCGAGTAAATGAAATATTTGCGTTTGTGCTGCAGACAGAACCGCCTGCTTTTCTTCCTTGTCATTAATACTTTTTGCTATAACGACAGCCCCGATCATGGACGCAAGAATGACCCTTGCCCGTTCCGGGATAATTGATGGGTCAATCTTAAAACCCGAGTTCTTCAGTCGGGAAAGTGCTTTCAAGCGTTTTTCGAGCAGGTTTAATAAATTCAGATATGCCTGTTCATAAAGCTTCCTGATCTCGACATTTTCGTTAGCAATCTCGTTAGACAATATCGCCTCACTCACAGGCACATTGGACTTCCCGAGGTCTCTAATATTGAGATAGTCGGTCACCAGGGAAGTGAGATGCTGGAGTGAATAGGGCCACTTGATCAATCGCACTGCCTTGCTTCGTTTTAATACTTCCTGAAATGTTTCCCGGTAGAGTGCCTCCTTGGATTCGAAGTGATTGTAAAAAGCACCATGCGTCATCTTGGCCAGTTTCATCACCTGGTTAATGGAGACCTTGTCGAACCCATAGCGCAGGAACAGTTCTGTCGCTGACTGGACAATTTGACCTTTGGACTTGGCTTTATGATCTGGTGAATAAGGCATAGGAACAGGCCCCGCTGAATATTATCTTGATCATATATTAAACCCAGCTACTCTGGATTGCATCATTTTGGTCTTTGGAGAAACTATTGACAACGACCCGCATCGTCATCACCGGGATGGGGCTTGTGACACCGCTGGGCTGTGGCACGGACACCGTGTGGCAACGCCTGCTCAACGGCCAATCAGGCATTGGAACCATCGATCGCTACGATATCTCGGCAGAACCAGTCACTATTGCCGGTCAGGTGCCAACTGTGGATGAAGATCCGGAAGCAGGTCTGGATTTAGGCACTATTATCTCCACAAAAGAATTACGTCGGATGGGACTATTCACTGCCTATGCATTAGCGGCAGCCGAACAAGCGATTGTCCAGGCTGGCTGGCAGCCGCAATGTAGTGGGGATCAGGCAGCAACGGCCACGATAATCGCGACA
Organism: uncultured Pseudomonadales bacterium; assembly: GCA_964489485.1. Classification (GTDB taxonomy): domain Bacteria; phylum Pseudomonadota; class Gammaproteobacteria; order Pseudomonadales; family Azotimanducaceae. The sequence goes on from CAZAZB010000132.1 coordinate 4,603, forward strand.
GGCATTGGTGGCTTCCCGACGATTACGCAAGCCCAGAACACACTCACGACAAAGGGATACAAACGAATTTCCCCCTTTGTTGTGCCCTCTTTTCTCGCTAATCTTGCCGCAGGAAATTTGTCCATCAAGTATGGCTTCAAAGGTCCCATGGGGACACCTGTCACTGCGTGTGCCGCAGGATTGCAGGCAATAGGTGACGGAGCGAGGCTCATTCGAAATGGCGAAGCCGAAGTCGCGCTGGTGGGCGGCGCCGAGGCGTGTATTGATCCGCTGGCAATAGCGGGTTTTCATGCGCTCAAAGCGCTTTCCACTCAGCAGGATAATCCGGCACAAGCATCAAGACCTTTTGACGCGAGTAGAGATGGTTTTGTCATGGGTGAGGGTGCCGGGCTCATGGTCATAGAATCCCTGGAACATGCCCTTGCCCGCGGCGCACAGCCGCTCGCGGAAATCACGGGTTATGGCACAAGTTCGGATGCATATCATATTACGGCTGGCTCACCCGATGGATCTGGCGCTGCTCTTGCAGTCAACGCAGCACTGAAACAGGCAAGCCTTGCTGCGGACAATATCGACTATGTTAATGCTCACGCCACCTCGACGCCCATAGGAGACATCGCTGAAGCTGCGACATTACGCAGAGTGTTTGGCGAAGATATTAGCGATACACCTGTTTCGGCAACAAAATCTGCCACGGGGCATCTGCTGGGTGCCGCCGGGGGGATTGAAGGTATATTCACGGCACTTTCCGTGATGCAGGATATTCTGCCGCCCACAATAAATCTCGATGAACAAGATGAAGCGCTACCTGAATTCGATTTTGTGCCGAACAAATCACGCCAACACGAGGTCCGGCATGCCTTGTGTAATGGATTTGGTTTTGGCGGAGTCAATGCCGCCCTGATTGTGAGCAAGTATCAGGAATAACGGCCTATTGTTCAAACAAATCTGGCTGTCGCGCCTTAAACACAAGCTTCATTGCGCCACTGGCAGCGGCAGAAGTAATATCCCGTGCCATCGCAGTGGCTACTTCGAGCAGCTCGCCGGCAGGTACAATCTTGCTGGCAAATCCACATTGCACTGCTTCCTCTGCGCTCATCTTTCGACCTGTAAGGCAGAGTTCCCGACTGAGAGGTTCAGGCACGACGGTTTGCAGCAAATCGAACGCAGCCGCAATACCCATTTTCACCTGCGGCTGACCAAAGGCTGCTCCCTCGGTAAGCACACGAATATCACACATGGCCGCGAGATCCATGCCACCCGCCATTGCGGGTCCATTAACAGCAGCGATAATCGGTTTAGTGGCATTGTAGACTTCATGGTGATATCGCGTGGCATGGCTGAAAATTTCCTGCATGTCCCCATGTTGAAATTCAGCAAGATCAAAACCGGCACAAAATGAATCACCCTTACCCGTTAGCACTATCGCCTTAACCTCATCATCGTCTTGAAGACCATGAAGGCAGGTGACAATTTCTTCACGTAGCTGCCTCGACAAAGCATTACGCTTTTCCGGACGATTCAGGGTCATGGTGGCGACGGCGCCAACTATTTCACACAATAAAACTTCGAATTGAGTGGACATAGACGCTCCCGATTAGGCAGAGAATGGCTTCATAAATGTACCCATATCAAAATAGTCTCGCCAGACTTTGATTTTGCCATTTTCCATTTCGAAAACGCCACAGCAAGGTAGATCTACTTTGATATCACCTACTTCTGTCCTGTCCAACCGTTCGGCAATGACGATGTCACCCGCCCCGACAATGTTAAGCGTATCCCAGGTTGTTTTAGTCCAATTAGCAATAAACCCGGCGATAAACTGCTGGAGTTTTTCATGCCCTTGTATCGGTTCTGTGGGCATATTGTAATAAACGCCATCCTCAGTGAAATAGCTTACCAGTTCGCTGGCGTCCAGATTGGACCAGGCATTAATAAATTCTTGAATAGTTTGCACATTGTCTGACATGGTATCTCCCGAATTGTCGTCTTCTCTATTTTTCTCTTAAGCCAATCCCTGTCTGGAAATGCAGATCACTGCGGCTATCCTGCGCGGCCCGTTCCTTCACAAGTGATTGTTTCATATATCTAACATATTTAATGGGTCGTACGAATTCCCTGAAAACACCACTTTCCAGACAGGAACTAGCTAATCCTACGTCTTCACTGGCTGGTGAACAAGGTGACCTTGTGCAGAATTTCATCTAGCTGCCCCCGATGTTGAGAGATAAATGGCACGATATCAGCAACAGATTGATCAGAACGCGTAAATAGCTGGTTTGTTGCGGACAAGGAACTATTGAATGGTAAGCTAAATTTGTAGTCATCCCCTAGATAGGCCACACCTGCCCAGTCACTAACGACGATATAGGGCCGCTGCTCAAGAGCCTGCTGATCAACTTGTGCAAGGTCTATTCCTAGTGAATAGTCTTCTGCCGGGTTCTTCACGCCGAGAAGGGGTAATATCGTCGGCACAATATCCATGTGCGAGGTCTCTGAACTTATTACTTTCGGTTTGGCTCCGGGAATCCACAACACCATTGGTGTTCTGATCTGCTCCTCGGAAAAACCGGAATTATGGCCCCAAAATCCATTTTCCATAAATTCTTCTCCATGGTCGCCGGTCACCATCACAATGGTATTAGCCCACAAACCTTCCTCATCCAGCAGCGCGTATATCTTCGCTAACTGGCTATCAATATAGTGGCTGGCATTAATGTACCGGTTTTTGAGTTCCACTATTCTTAAAGCCAGGGATTTCCGCGTCATGGTCGCGTAATTAAGTTCAGCAAGGTAGGGTTTCCTGATAGCTGAATCATCCGGGAAATCATATCGGGCATGAGTAGATTCGTAAAACATGAAGGTCATAAACGGTTTCGTATTATCCCTCGAACGAATCGATTCAATAATCTTATCGGTGTTCGCCTCGTCGCGTTTCCAGGCAGCCATGTCACTATCGAACTGGTGCATATTGGAGTCAGGAATGTTGGCAAACAAAGTTCTATCGAACTCTGGATAAGTAAAATCCGCACTGGTAAACATCTCCATCTGATATCCACGCGCCTGTAAAAGATCCAGCAGCACCGGCGAGCGGCCTTCCATCAGGAAAGTGTCCCAGTAAGAACCATAGATCCCATAGAATAATGAGAACAATCCTTGCCGTGTCCCGTTCCCACCGCTGTAATGACGATCAAACCGCCAGCCTGTCTGGCTCGCATTGTAGGTCGCCGGCATGATCTCGGGAGATAACATATCCCAACGCATCGATTCGGATACAATCCAGATGATATTGAGAGGTGCATCGGTCGTATCAAGGCGCAGTGCTTGCCGGGGGTAATCTAACTGCTGTGCGGATTCAGCGAGCCGAATGTCATGCCGATCAGTGACATTAAATCCGAGCTTAACCAGCAGACTCCTAAAAGTGACATGGTTATATAAGGGAACAACAGCCGCGGCCTTCAGGACAGGGGCATACTGCTGGCTATCGCTGATGCCGTAGGCAACTCTTTCTGATGCTGCCAATAATACAAAGATTGCAAACATGACCTGGACGGTTCGCTTGCCAAGACGTCTTTTACAACGACCCAGATACGCAATGAAAAGCAGCCCAAGATGTAATGCAACGAGCAAAACCGTCAACATCCCTGCCGCGAGGTAGGTATCCTTGCCACCGCCCATGGATTCAATGCCACCGGGTGTGACCAATAGGTTAATAACAAAAGCATTGACATGAAATCCGTACAATTCGAAGAGGCGCATGTCTGAATAGAGCACAATGGTGAGCAGAGCATTTAGCAGGACGACCAGGGCAATAAGAATCGCCATCGCTCGAGTCGCACCTGGCGGGATAGGTTCAGCTCGCGATTTCTCAAGGCTCAACGTCCTTCCTATCGCAGTTCGACCCAGAACCACCAACAACCCTAACGGCAACATATAAATTAAAGGGTAGGTAACCATCAGTGCCGACACATAGAGCCAACCGCCAGGTCCAGTTGGTGCCGCCAATACGGCGAAATCCGTGCAGATGAAAAAATTGACCAGGTACGACAGGAAGAAATAGACGATCAGGGTATTATCGGCCTGTGCCGCGTCCTGGAGCCCTACAGAGTTTTGCTTCAAACCGGGTGAACCTTGTCTGCCGCTTCTTTCCATCCGGATGGAAGAATACAGCCAAGACCCTCAACACTTCCGCTGTTTTGTAATCGAAACAAAACGCCAACACCAAAAAACGCTTCATGCCCCGCATTGAAGTCAAGCATCTGGTGATGGCTTTCGTCACGGAGTGCATTCAAACAGCTACTATGGGTCACCAATACCAGATTTCTGCCGGACTTTTTGCGTGCTTTTATTTTATCGAGCAATTCGACCTTACATCCGTCAACCAGCCATGCGGCAGGTAATGGCGTGGGATGCATGGTACCGGTCATTGCAATCTTTGCGGTCATGGCTGTTCTGGCAGCAGGGCTGTAATAGACATCAGCATTGCCCTGGCCAAGTCGATTCAAACCCTCACCAATCAATTTCGCCTGATAAACACCTTCACCGGTTAGACCTCTATCCCCTGGCGGACAGCCGTTCTCGACAGCTTCACATTTTTCTGTGTGTCGAAGAAGCACGAATAACTCTCCGGCCTGCCAGGCACTCTCGACATCCAAAAAGCTATCCTCAATGCCATCACATTCGTTAGCTTCGCCATAAAGGCTAATTAAAACAACGGCTGGAAGGACGAGCAGAATACCAGCGATCACTGATAACCGGTTCTTTCTTTTTACTTTGAACACTGGCACCTGAATACACCAAATCTATTGCTTAGTCATTGGTGTTGGAGTCATTTCGTCAAAAATTCATTCGCCGCTACCTCCGTTTTTACCGGTTATTTCTCATGTTCACTAATATAGTGATATCACCCAACATCACTCTTGTTCACACAGGCGAGGAATTTCTGCTAATGTCGTTGGCATTGATGCACAAAGGCAGGATAAATCATGAGTGAACAAACCGTCGAAAAAGAAGAGAAAACGTTTAACAGCCCGTTTCTATCAAAAAACCCACCACCCATAATCGAAGACCCCTATTCCGTTCCCATAGAAGACATCAATGTCATCGATGGCCGGTTGTTCCAACAGGAAATACACCT
>CAZAZB010000133.1:0-9733 GCA_964489485.1 uncultured Pseudomonadales bacterium
TATCGCTACACGCTGACCCATAAACTGATTGATGCTGTCTGCAAGGTTATTTGCCGTCGTGAAGTCCGGATTGTTCAGATTAATCGTTAGAGAATTGGTATTGGCGAATGGATTAGGCACCAGCCGCTCCACTGTTGCACCGTTGGGAATACGCCCTACGCTTGGATTATTGACAGTAACGCTGGAACCGTCTGCACCGGAGGCACCAAAACCACCGACAACCAGGTTACCCTGGGCAATCGCGTAGACCTCACCATCAATACCCTTTAATTGAGTAATAACCAGCGAACCACCTCGTAGACTTTTTGCGTTACCAATGGATGACACAACAATATCCATCGTTTGTCCCGGTTTGGCGAATGAAGAGAGCTCTGCCTGCACCATGACAGCAGCGACATTCTTTAATTGTGGGTTCCCGCCACCTGATGTCACAACACCCAGTTGTGTTAATAAATTCTCGATGCCTTTCCCTGTGAAAGGTGTCTGAGCGGTTTGGTCTCCAGTACCATTCAACCCCACCACCAGGCCATAACCAATGAGTTGGTTGACGCGCACGCCCTGAACACTGGATATGTCTTTGATTCTTGCTGCTTGCGCCACTGAGGTTAAAGACAGGGCCAACACCGCCAGTAGTACCTTTAATAACTTGAATACTGAAAACAAACGAGATACCTGCAACGAAATATATCTATTTCTGTGCAGTCGCGGACGATTTTCTCTGAACAATAACATTGTCTTGATTGCCCCCTAGAATGGCCACACCGGACCGATAAAGAATCTGGACAACCAGCCCATTCGATTGCTGTCCGCCGCGGCGCCTTTCCCACTATAGACAATTTCTGCGTTCGCAATGATCGTCGAGGGAATGACATTACTGGCTGTCACGTCAATCTGTCGGACCACACCACGGACTTTGATAAATTCCTGACCACTGTTAATGGTGACCCACTTCTCACCTTCGATGACCAGATTTCCGCCAGGAAGTACAGACTTCACCGTAACGGCGATGGTGCCATTTAGCTGATTACTCTGTGTGGCATCACTCGCTCCCGTGAAGGAATGATCTGAATCCAGATCGAATGCTAGATTGGACGTGCCATTTCCGAAGGTTCGTCCGCTACCAGCCAGGATGGGATCTGTGATCGTGGTCGCATTGGTCTTGGCGATATTGGTACCACTTTCTTTCTTCGCATCCGTTCTTTCAGCCAGTTGCACAATGATGATATCGCCGACCCTTCGCGCCCGCTGATTTTCCAGAAAGGCTATTCCCCCAAAGGTGCTGAAAATGGCACCCTCAGTGGGTCGTGCATGGTCCACATACTGCACGTAATCCTGAAGCGTTGGCTCAGGTAACGGCGGCGGGCTTACACAGGAGGCAAGTACCATTGTGATGCCCAATAAGATCGTGTTCTTGCGATACCCAGTTATCATGTCAATTCCTTATAAAGCCTTAAAGATTGTTGGTCACAAATTGCAACATCTGATCTGTTGTGGAGATCGCCCGGCTATTCATTTCATAGACTCTCTGCGTTTCAATCATACTGACCAGCTCTTCAACCACATTGACGTTAGAGCTTTCAACGAACCCCTGTACAACGGATCCAAGGCCATTCAATCCTGGTGTTCCCAACTGAGGAAAGCCACTTGAACTCGATTCCAGGTAAAGGTTTTCGCCGATGGGCTGCAAGCCTGACGGATTAACAAAGTCCGCGAGCTGTATAGAGCCAACATTCTGAGGCTGAACGCTACCCGATGCCTTTACCGACACAGTACCGTCCTTGCCGATGGTAATGGATTGTGATCCTTCGGGAATGGTGATTGATGGTTGAAGCGCATAACCACTAGAAGTGACTACCTGGCCCTGATTATTGATCGAGAAGGAGCCAGCCCTGGTATACGCCTGGGAGCCGTCTGGCATCAGCACCTGAACAAAGCCTCGTCCATCAATCGCGAGATCAAGAGGATTTTCTGATTGAATCAGCGCCCCCTGTGTAAACAGTTTCTCTGTGGCGACAGTTCTGACACCCATACCCAGCAAGAATCCGGAGGCGAGTTGAGTATCCTGTGAAGATTGTGCTCCAACCTGGCGAATATTCTGATAAAGCAAATCTTCAAAGACAGCACGACTTTTCTTGAACCCCGGTGTGCTGGAGTTAGCAAGATTGTTAGAAATTGTCGCCATCTTGTTTTGTTGGGCTTCTAATCCCGTTTTAGCTATCCAAAGTGCCTGGCTCATCGTCTTCTCTCTTGTTTAGTACGAATGCTGCTTACTACAAGTTTTTCTCTATCACCTGATCCGCATCACGCTATTCATATTTTGATCGTTTTCTTCGGATGTCTGCATCATCTTTATCTGTGATTCGAATTTTCTTGCAAGATCAATCATCCGTACCATCGACTCGATGGGATTAACATTACTGGCTTCAAGTGTCCCGGAAACCAATTTCACCTTCACATCCAATTGGGCGCTCTCGCCCTCTGGCAATCTCAATCGACCCGCTTCATCTTTCGTCAAGGATTTTTCATCCAGAGACACCAGCTTGATCCGGTCGACGATCGCAAGTGTATTAGGTGACTGCCCTAATGGTCTTATTGAGATGGTGCCGTCCTTTCCTATTTCCATCCCGCTATACGGCGGGACTGCAATAGGACCACCATTACCCATGATGACGTTCCCGGCACCATTGGTGAGTTCTCCATTTGCGCCAAGTCGAAAATCGCCACGTCGTGTGTAGGCCTCGGTACCATCAGGTGTTTGTATGACCATCCAGCCATCGCCATCGACAGCAACATCCAGTGCTCGACCCGTGCGCTGTAGTACACCTTCGGTAAAGTCGATGCTATTGGACATTCTGGAGGCCTCGGATTCACCCAAAGCCTCACCACTGAATCGGATTAAATCAGCCCTGAAACCCACGGTACTGGCATTTGCCAGATTGTGAGTGTTGACTGATTGCGCCATCATTGTTTCTTTAGCTCCCGACATGGCAAGCTGATCCATAATGTTCAACTAGGCACCCTGACGAAAATATTAAGTGACTTGTTCACAAGGCTCACCCTTATCTCAGATTGATCACTGTCTGGGTGACAGCATCTTCCGTCTGAATCACCTGAGCATTAGCCTGGAAATTTCTCTGGGCTACGATCATGCGAACCAGTTGCTCCGTTATATCGACGTTTGAATCTTCAAGAGCACCTGACTGGATTAGGCCAAGGCCGGATGTTCCTGAGGAACTGACAATCGGTGCACCAGAGGCAGAAGTTTCAACCCAAGAGGTGTCGCCAGAGGGTTGCAGGCCTGAGATGCTACCAAATGTGGCCAACATCACCCGAGCTAACTGTCGGGATTGTCCATTGGTGTATCGGGCAAAGACAATGCCATCTCCATCCACCTCCAGGCCCCTCAATTGACCTGAGGTAAACCCATCCTGGCTAACTCGACTGACAGCGAATTCGCTACCTAATTGGGAGGTACCCGTGAGATCAATGAGTACATCCTGTACTGATGCTCCGTTAGCATTACCGGAACCATCAACCGGCGTCCAGCCTGTGATGTTGATCTCAACGGGTAGTGAAGCGGGATCGAACTGACCATTCGATCCAAATGTTAATGTCGTTGGTGTGCCTACTGTGACACCATCGATCAATGTATTGGCCTCCCATTCATTCGGCACCGCCGACTTTGAATAGAAAACACTTAGGACATGAGGATTCCCCTGACCATCGAATATTGTGACTGAAGTAGAATCGTTGAACATATTGGGATCAGGTGCAGTGGACGGCGTTGCAAACCCATCAAATGGTCCACCCCAGGAGACAATAGGTGGTTCAACTCTGGAATCAAAGTTCGCCTCCAGCTTAACTCCTTCGGTATTCCTTGGTTGCAGCAATGACTGATCAATCTTGATATCCGTCACCTGCCCCACCAGTTCACCCGTGGCTGTCGCCTGTTGCCCAAGGAGTCTTTTGCCAGTGCCATTGGTCACGAAACCGTCCTTGTCTACCTGAAAATTACCTGCCCTGGTATAGGTTCTTTCACCATTCTCGCTCAGGATAAAAAATCCTGTACCGCTGATTGCCATATCCATACCATTATTGGTAAAGGTGATATTTCCCTGGGAAAATTCTTGGTTAACTGTGGATAACTGAACACCCTTACCGACCGAATTCGCACCACTACCCACCTGGCTATTGGCAAAGACATCCGAGAATTCCGCCCGGGACGTCTTGAATCCTATTGTTGAACTGTTGGCAACATTGTTACCAATAATACTAAGATCAGCTGCTGATGCTTTAATGCCTGAGACTGCTGTACTAAAACCCATTGTATTCTCCTGCTAGAAATTTAATCTGGACTAACGTATTTCCTTTACCGCGGCGAGATCTACTGTTTCTCCACTTGTTAACGTCAGAGACACGAGTGCTTGCTCGTCGATTGTGATACTTTCAACCCGATTCAAAGTGTCGACCGAAAGATTCGTCGGCTCTCCATTACTCAGGCCCTTCGCGTGTACAAAATACTGACCATAAGGTAGTGCTTCTCCGTTTTGACCTAGCCCATCCCATTCGTAAGCCATCTCACCTCCGGTACTTCCACCGAGTTGGAAGCTATCGACCAGAACGCCAGCGCTTGACCTTATCTCCACCGTCACCTGACTTGTCGGGTCTGTCACATTGACAATGCCACGGATGTTTTCCGTCGCTGTGAAGGTTCCAACATTACTTTCTGCAAGAACATCTCTATCTAACAAAGACGAAGCCTGAAGTAATTGTGATTGCTTGAAGGAATCTGCCACTGTTCCGAACGAAGACTGAAGACCCTGTATCCCATCGACCATGCCAAACTGGGCAATTTGCGACAGGAATTGAAAATTATCCATGGGCTTGGTGGGGTCCTGGTTTTCCATCTGTGCCACCAGAAGCTCTAGAAAGTCTTGCTGACCTAGACTCGCGGATGGATTCGCCGCCGGTCCTGCGAAGGCATTGGCCGAAACGACGCCTGTTTGCTGTGCTGGTTCGTTGATATTCATTTAGTCTTCTCCAGTTGCTCTCGTTACTCACCAAGCGTCAGTGTTCTTAATAACAATTCTTTCGATGTGTTCATCATCTCAATATTGATCTGGAAAGAACGAGATGCTGACATCATGTTCGACATTTCCTCGACCGCGTTCACATTCGATAAATAGATAAAACCATTTTCATCCGCGATGGGATTCCCTGGTTCGTAGCGCTTCTGCGGCGGAGAGGTATCCTCTCTAATACCATCTATTTCGAGCGCAACATTGTTGCCATCCGCGTACTCGTCATAGACGGATTTAAATATCATGGTCTGCGCTTTGTAGGTTCCTTCCGGTGTACTGGAAATGGAATCTGCATTCGCCAGGTTATTTGCGATTGTCGTCAGCCGGGAGTTCTGCGCGGTCAGCGCGGAACCCGATAAGCTAAATACATCAAACAAACCCATAACGAATCTCCTAAATTTAATCGCCCCTGAGAGCGAGCATAATTCCCTTAATATCGCCGCTCAGGAATCTTAAGCTAGCCAGATACCTCACCGAATTATTGGCAAAGGCTGCCTGTTCCACCTCTTTCTCTACTGTATTGCCATCCGGTCGAAGTTTCGTGGGGGTGCGAAGTGTCGTTTCCAGCGTGGCATTACTTGAAATATTAAAATGCCGACGGTGAGAGCTTACCGGCGCAGCAAGCTCCCCCGTCTTCATCTGATTGAAGACGTTCTTAAAGTCCATGTCTCTGGCCTTGTATCCCGGCGTATCTGAATTAGCCAAATTTGCTGCGAGGATCTCAGCGCGTTTGCCCCTCAGCAGGATTGCAGAGCTATGTGTATTAAGTGCGTTATCTAACCAGTTCATCAATTTACCGTTTGTAGTTAATTGAGGCGAAGGTAACTAAGCAACCACTGTGCCAATGTTAGAATATGCTTTTATTTCAAGTAGATACGGATTTTGGACAGGCTCCATGTGTCAAAAAAACATCTATGGCTCAGTGGAAACGGCAGGATTCTGCCAGAATTTTCGGCAATCTATTGCCAGTCATTCAGGTCCAGACGCCGATATTCACACGCTGATAGGCGAATCAAGGCCGCCAGGGCGGTGAAACCTGATAGGTCCGATCGCTTTTCCATCCTTGGCACACAAATTGCTGTCTGTATCTCTATCAAAAACTAACTCAGGTTAGAGAAGGATGACGATGAGATTGACCAATGACGAGAACCGCTACATTCAACGCCTTGACGCCAGTGAAAGGCAGTCCGGGGTGCCTGGCCTTTTGTCTAGTCCCGCGGATAACGGCAGAATATTGACGAAGGTACACAGCACGAAGTTATGCAGCACTAAGTTATGCAGCACTAATATAGACAGAACTAATATAGGCAGAACTAAAGTACGCAACACAATCGTAGCGCTCTTTCTCGTGACGACTTTTACCTTGTCGCAGCAACCAAATGCACTGGCTAAGCAGGCTGAGGAGTGGCAACCGCATCAGGACATCAGGAATTTGGCTAGAAAGCACGTCCTTGGAAGCCCGGAAGTGGAACTCCTGTCCGGTGTTAGAGCCGAGGCTGGCAAGCTGGATCCAAGACTACGCCTACGACGATGTAATATGCCATTAGAGGCGTTCCACCCTGTCTCGAATCGCGCAAATCATAAGTTGTCAGTGGGTATCGCCTGCAATGGTGAGAAACCCTGGACCATCTATCTCCCGGTTAAAGTGACCGCTGAATACCGCATTGTCTCCACTATCCGATCACTGGCTCGCGGTTCAACATTGAGCAGCGATGACCTTCGTCTTAAGACCATCCGTATGAATCCTTCAGAGAAACCCTTTATCAATCAGCTCGAATCAGCTGTCGGAAAAGAACTGAGCAGATCTTTGTCTGCAGGAACGAATCTCACCCAGTCCATGGTCAGATTACCCAAGGTAGTCAGTCGGGGTGATAATATTACGATGATCGTGAGTATTGGCTCTCTCGAAGTCAGATCTTCGGGTAAAGCGCTTCAAGACGGCATTGTGGGGCAACGCATTGCGTTGCAAAATGTCAAATCCAGACGAAGGGTCGAAGGATGGGTACAAATGGATGGATCTGTACGTGTTTCGCGCTAGTCCAGCCCTAAAGAAAACCCGACAGATGACGATAAATAGCTCAGAAGTAAAGGATCTAAGAACATGACTATAGATATAAATTCCGTTGGTTCCGGGCAGAATCAGAACATCGGTGTTGACAAGACCAATCGGCAGAATGGCCAACAGCCTGGTGCTCCCAAGGCATCTACTGCCCAGGGTTCAACATCCGACAAGGTTACCTTTACAGGTGACGCAGCACAGCTACGCGGGTTAGAGGATGCAGTACGGCAGACCTCAGGCGTGGATACGAAAAAGGTTGAAGCAATTAAAACCGCGATCGCCGAAGGAAATTTTGAGGTGAACGCTGAAAAAATTGCGACGAAACTCATCGAGTTGGAATCAGATCTCAGGAACTAGTCCAGAAAATGGAAACTGACCAGGAAAAGCAGAAACTTCAGTCTCAGGTAAGAAACGACCTTGTCCCAATTTTCCAGGCTGAACTTGCTGCCCTACAAACTCTCGCATCCTTGATGCGCGAGGAACAGCAGGCGCTAGAATCTCGTGATTCCTACCGTCTGCTGGAAATTTCAGCAGCAAAAGAACCGCTACTGCGAAGCTTACAACTGGCGACATCACAACGGTTTCAAGCAATGCAGATACTGGGTTATACCCCTGGATCTGATGGCATGAAATCGTTGCTGGACTGGTGCCATGCAGGTGAAGCCTTACGGCAACAATCCGCGCAGGTGCAACAACTTACCGAAGTGTGCCACGAACTCAATGTTCAAAACGGTATGCAAATAAACAAGAATCAGGAATTCGTCACCCGATCACTCGGCATCCTGCTGGGTCTCGGCGAGGAAGAGTTCATTGGCTACAATGCCCGCGGTGGTCGAACAGAAGACGGTGGGAACAGGACGATCACCACAATTTAGGGGAGCTCAGATTCCTTAAGAGAAGACCGCACGAGAGTGAGCAATAGAGAAAGTAAGAAAGGAATGAACAGTAGAACACGGAGTGTTTGATGGCCCCCCTAGAATCCCCATATCTGGTTACCAATACAGCCAGAAAACTACACCTCTTAAATGCGCTGGTAGAGAATAGGTCGCTACTGACGATAATCCTCGCTGACATTAAGGAACCCGTCACCAGTGCTATTCTGGAAGTAGAGAGAGACAAGATAATTCTTGATGAGCTAATCCCCCACTCCATCAATCTGGCTTTTAATCCTGAAACAAGATTTTCGGTAATCACAAAATTACGGGGGATCCCGCTGAAGTTTCAATCCAATGTATCAAGCGTCGGGCTAGGTCGGGACGGAATCACATTTTATGCCTGCTCACTACCTGACAGGGTCAACTACCATCAGAAAAGAAGGGATTACAGGCTCAGCAGCCGAGGTGCAATCTGGCCTTCCATCCTGGTCAGTGAGATAAAAACAGAGACAGCATCGCCCGTTGCGGATGAAAATGTCGATGTCGATGTCGATGTTGACGGAGAAAAACCAGACCTGTTGATCACTTCTCCGGACATGGGAGCTGAAGATATAGTAGAGAGTCTGTCGGGAAAAATTACGGACATATCATTAGGCGGTGCCAGTGCCGAATTTGATACCTTGCCCGCCTGGGCCAATAGTACGCAACCCGTATCCTGTGCCATCGAGTTGACTGATGGCCCCATGGTTTTCACGAGATCCAGGATCTGTCACATTCAAAAGTTGATTCGTGGTAAAAGGAACAAGATGGTATTCAACGTCGGACTGGAATTCTTGTCCCTCAATCCCCTTAGCAAGAAACAGCTACAGCAGTGGATATTTAACTCGGAACGAAAGCAGCTCAGGCGCTAGCCTGGTCAATACAGTCCACATTATTCGCTAAAGAGTTCAACCGGGCTCGTCAAAACATAACCGGTGCCGCGAATCGTCTTAATCGGATGGGGAAAGGCCGGATCCACGTCAATCTTTTTGCGCAACTTACTCACAAGCACATCAATGCTTCGGTCTGTCGGCAGCCAGTCCCGGGATGAGATACTCTCCGAAATTTCATCACGACTGAGCACGTCGTTCGCATTCCTGGCTAATAATGACAGTAGCTGAAACTCCTGGTGTGTCAATGGCACAGACTCCCCCGCATTATCTTGCAGGTCACGCGTTAACAGATTCATTCGCCAGTTCCCAATGACCAGCCGAGTGGGTGCCGATGGCTTCTGGTTCGCTACCGTCGGTTCTTTCCGCCTGCGAAGCACACTTCTTATTCGAGCAAGAAGCTCCCGCTCATCAAATGGTTTTTCAACATAATCATCAGCGCCGGTTTCAAGACCGAATATTTTATCTACTTTTTCCCCACTTCCCGTCAGGATAATAATGCCAATCGTGGGATCTGTCTGGAGCTCTCTTGCCAGATCAAAACCAGATGCATCTGGTAATCCAAGGTCGAGTAGAACGATGTCTGGTTTTCTTTCCTGAATCAGATCACGCATCGCCTGGCCACTTTCGGCACCCCGGACTTCGTATCCTTCCAGCGTTAAGTAACGATCAAGAATCGTTCTGATATGACGATCATCGTCGACGACCAATATGCTGTCTTTTGTGTTAACCAACTCGCTCATCCATAAGCCCTTCGGAACGGTAGGATTATACTAGCAGTATCATTCT
>CAZAZB010000134.1:0-9726 GCA_964489485.1 uncultured Pseudomonadales bacterium
AGGGGTACAGCGAACCCGGTGCCGGCTCTGATCTTGCCAGCTTGCAGACCAGATGTGACGACAAGGGCGATCATTATCAGGTGAATGGGCAGAAGGTTTGGACATCCGGCGCACAATACGCCGACTGGATTTTTACGCTGGTACGGACAGAGCCGCAAGCACCAAAACATGAAGGCATTAGCTTTGTACTGATTGATATGGATCAGCCCGGTGTGACCGTGAAGCCCATTAAACTGATCAGTGGTGGCGCCCAGTTTTGTGAAACGTTTTTCGATGATGCCAGATGCGAAAAAGAAGCGCTGGTTGGACAACTTAATCGTGGATGGACAGTTGGAAAGCGCCTGCTCCAGCATGAGAGGAGTTCAATTTCGGGATTGAATTCTGGTGGAAGGAAAGGCCGATATGATGGATTTGGTGCGTTAACAGAGATTGCACGACAGTACCTGGGTGAACACGAGGGTAAAATCGCAGATCTTGGTTTGAGAGATTCGATCACTTGCAATGTCATGAATCAGCGTGCCTTCAATCTGACCCAGAAGAGAGCCATGGCAGAGAGCGACAAAGGCGGCACACCGACTTTTGCGACGTCAATGTTCAAGTACTATGGTTCTGAAAATGGAAAGGAAAGACTGGAGCTGCAACTGAAGACCCTCGGCACTCAGTCAATGGGATGGGATGGTGACAGTTTTGGCGAACAGGAAAAATTGCTGACCCGCACCTGGTTGCGCTCAAAGGCAAGCTCTATTGCCGGAGGCAGTTCTGAAATACAATTAAATATTATCGCCAAGCGAGTGCTTGGACTACCGGATTAAATTTTAACGCTAGCAAACCCGTAAGGAGTTACGACTGATGCCTTTGGTATTAAACGAAGAACAAAGCATGCTCAAAGATGCTGCAAAAGATTTTTGCACTAACAATACGCCCATTACCCAGATGCGAAAGCTGCGGGACGATAAAGATGAATCCGGATTTGATCGGGATACATGGAATCAGATGGTGGAGCTAGGATGGGCAGGTATTACGATCCCTGAAGATTTTGGCGGTCTTGGTTTCGGTTATATGGGAATGGGTGTCGTGATGGAAGAATGCGGTCGTACCCTGACCTGTTCGCCTTTGCTGGCAACAGCCGTTGGCGCCAGCGCCATTGTCGCAGGCGGTACCGACGATCAGAAATCCACATTATTACCGCAGGTTGCGGGCGGCGAGATGCTGCTGGCACTTGCATTGGAAGAGACACCTCACCATAGTCCTTATGGCGTATCAGCCAAGGCAGAGAAGTCTGGCGACGGCTATAAGGTTACCGGCACCAAGAAGTTTGTATTGGATGGACATGTCGCAGACAAGCTGGTTGTTGTCGCCAGATCATCAGGTGCCAGTGGAGACCGGGATGGTCTGACTCTGGTGCTCGTTGATCGTGAATCAACGGGCGTCACTGTCACGCGCACCATCATGGCAGATAGCCGCAATGCTGCTAATATCGAGTTCGATGGTGCGCAGGGCAGCCTGCTGGGCGAAGAAGGCAAGGGTGCAGACATTCTGGACAAGGCTCTGGATACAGGCCGTATTTTACTGTCGGCAGAAATGCTCGGTGGCTTACAGGAGTGCTTCGAGAGAACGATCGAATACCTTAAGGTCCGAGAGCAGTTCGGTGTTCCCATTGGTTCTTTTCAGGCATTGAAGCACAGAGCGGCACAAATGTTTTGTGAAGTTGAATTATCCAAGTCCGTTGTGCTCGAAGCACTTTCAGCACTGGACGAAGAATCTGATGAGGTCGGTGAACTGGCGAGCCTTGCCAAGGCGAGACTCAATGACACCTATAACCTGGTCAGCAGTGAAGGCGTGCAGATGCATGGTGGTATCGGCATGACAGATGAATATGAAATTGGTTTCTTTATGAAGCGTTCAAGAGTGTCAGAGCATACCTTTGGCAACAGTGCATTCCATCGAAACCGTTATGGTGAACTGCAAGGTTACTAGACCCTAACGGATGGACATAAAAAAGCCGAAGTTAACTTCGGCTTTTTTATGTCTCTTTAGAAATGCTGGCTAGAATTTATAACCAAACTCTATTTCGTATTGCTTCATCTCAATCTGCAGCGTCTGTGTGGGATCAAAAGTATTTTTGCCCTTCACTGAATTGCTGGGTGCGTACATGAATGAGACACTGTATTCACGATCATTGTCGAGTTGTCGAGTGAATCCAAAAGTAATGTGCTGTTCAACAGTAGCCGGTGCCAGAATATTGAACAGGACTTCATTTTTGTCAATGGGATTCTGGGCAAAGCTATACCCGCCTCGATAAGTCATCTTGGCGCTGGCAATATATTCGATACCAAATTTGAAGACTTCAACATCGTCCCAGCCGAAACCACCGCCATTTTTGCCGCCGAGACAGCTGCTAAGATCAGTACCACCCGCGCCTGCGGTAGGACAGGCAAATAAGTTGGTAATGCTGTTGCCAACAGAATCTATATCGCTGTACCAGGTGTACTCGTAGTCAAAATGAATGCTGACGGCATCGTTTGTGCGATAGCTGGCACTCAATCGCGCGCTTGCTGGGATATCAAACTCGCCACCACCAGCGAACAGATCGGCATAGTCATCAAAGTCGGTCATGATGGTTTTGGATTGATAGGCTGCGCCTAGATTCAGTCGGTCCGTCGCCTCATAGATGACGCCCACTTTAACGCCATAGCCGTAGGATACATCTGTTCCATTATTGGATAGATTTTCCGGTAAGACAGTGCCGCCACTGGCAGCGAATGTTTCGGTAAAGCCAGCGAAAGATCCCACTCCTTTCGCCTCAAAAACCTGAAGGGCCAGTACGCCGGATATCCCTATGTTCCAGTCTCCACGTTTCATGGCATAGGTGACATCAAGAAATGCCTGGGAGAGATTTATGCCGGTTTTACCTGCACCAAAAGTGCCGGGAAAGGTACCAACGGGTGCCGGACCAGGTCCGTCTGGGTCAAAGCTTGCGGTACCACCTGAATAGTCGGAGTTCATGCCACCACGGCCATAGAAGTTAACGGCGATAGCGGTATCATTCGCCATTGGCCAGACCTTGCCAATATTGGGGATAAGGAAAAATTCACTGTCGCTGTCAATATCATTGGGTCCAACTGTAAATGCACCAAATGCACCATTGACCTGGCTCGGACCACTCTTGTAGCTTCGAAGTGGCGAAAATAAGCCAATACCGACATCAAACCTGTCGCCTACCATTACTGCAGAGGCAGGATTGCTGGTAGCTGACATGGATTCGGTAGGCATGGCTGTCCCGGCGCCTGCCAGCGCCTTGTTCTTAACGCCCAGACCATGGCTGAAGTAGCCATTGGTGGCGAATGCAGAAGGGGCAGCGGTCGACAGGAGCAGAGAAAGGACGAGCGTTCGTTTCTTCAGGGTCATTTGGATATCCACCTTGTGTTTTGTTCTTATTATTATTAACTGACCGGGCTGATTTTCTTACTAACATTTCCGACTAAGCTTATTTGAAAAACCGCTTAGGGGAATCTTAGAGCGACAAATCGTTTGCGATCATTAGCTTATTGGTATGTATAAAGATTTTAATATGCTAAGTCAACAGTTTAAATTTAGTCCTTATGCTCCTGAATAGTTTGGTTTCGTCATTCTTTCAGGTCTCATCAAGGCAGAATATGTCGTACAGCGTCGCGATGAGCTGTGAAGCTTCACCCTCTTTTAGCGCGTAGAAGACGACCTGAGCATCTCGTCGCGATGTGACGACATCCTCATGCCTCATTCTGGCCAGGTGTTGAGAAACCAGGGATTGGCTGATCCCAAGCGTTCTAGATAACTCTCCAACCGATTTTTCAGACACCTTCAATTCACACAACATCATCAAACGATGTTTATGGCCCAAGAGTTTCATCATGTCTGATGCTCTCTGTGCAGATTCCTGCATTTTGTCCAAATCCATCAATTACTCCGGGTTAACGCGATGTGTTGTTGAAGTCACGCAAATTGTATGTAAGAATTTTCTAATATACTAAAGTACACCCTAAGAACAAAACTAAATTTGGGTAGAGAATGATTTGTTATGACCGAAGAAGATAAAACCCCTGACTTACCGGTCGATTCCGACAGCCTTCAGGAACGCCGTAATTTCTTACTTGGCGGGCTTGGCTTGATGGGCGGGGCGGCAGCGAGTTCCGTCGGGCTCGTTTCTTCGGCCAGAGCGGCGTCACCACCAGAAGTGCCAAACTGGACGAAAACACTGGGCTCGGGTGTCGTTACGCACCCCTACGGACAGCCCTCTAGATTTGAAGCAGATGTCAAACGTCGAACGGTCGATTGGTTAACGGCGGACAGAATCGCCTCCATCAGTTTCACACCGCTGGCAGATTTGAAAGGTATTATTACCCCCAGCGCTGTTGTTTTCGAGCGCTATCACTCAGGTCTGCCCCAGATTAACCCCAATGAACATCGCCTCATGATTCACGGCATGGTGAAGCGACCTATCGTGCTCACCATGAGTGATCTCATGAGGTTTCCATCCACCAGCATGATTCGATTTCTCGAATGTCCAGCCAATGGTGGCATGGAATGGCGTGGGGCGCAGATGGATCGCGTGCAGTTTACCCATGGCATGCTTGCCTGCTGTGAATGGACGGGCGTCATGCTGTCTACTTTGCTTGAAGAAGTCGGTGTCTCAAAAAACGCCGGCTGGATATTGGCAGAAGGCGCCGACGGTGCCCACATGAGTCGTAGCATTCCAATGGAGAAGGCACTTGATGATGCGATGATCGTCTATGCACAGAATGGCGAGGCATTAAGACCAGAACAGGGTTACCCGGTCAGGCTGATTAATCCGGGCTGGGAAGGGAACACCTGTATCAAGTGGCTGCGAAGACTCGAAATAGGCGACAAGCCCTGGTACCAGCGCGAGGAGACGTCTAAATATACGGATCTGATGGCAGATGGTACTGCCAGAGAATTCACTTTCGTCCAGGAATGTAACTCTGTTATCACGTCCCCTAGTCCGGAAAAACCACTTCATGGCAAGGGGAAATACTGGCTGGAGGGGCTAGCCTGGTCCGGGCGAGGCAAAATCAAACATGTGGATGTATCCTTCGATGGGGGCATATCCTGGCGAAAAACAAAGTTCACAAGCATTGTCCTGCCGAGGGCGTTAACGCGATTTGGTATTGAATTTGACTGGGATGGGTCACCTGCGTTGCTGCAAAGCAGGGCAGTGGATGAAACCGGCTACGTACAGCCGACCTATACCCAGTTGCGAGACGTTCGCGGAACCAGTTCTGTCTATCACAAGAACGCTATTCACACCTGGAAGATTCTACCTAACGGAGGTGTGGCCAATGTCCAGCTTTCCTAGGGGTTTAAAACTGGCAATTGTCCTTGCCGGTGTTTTCGTTGCTCAGGTTCTATTTCTATCGACTCTGGCCGCTGCAGACAAGACGGGCTATTACGGTTATGGCAAAGAGGCGACGGATGAGGAAATTGCTGGTTGGAATATCGATGTTCGACCGGATGGTCTGGGTCTACCAGAGGGTAGCGGTTCTGTTGAAGATGGTGAGATGCTCTATGAGGACCAGTGTGCGGAGTGTCATGGCAGCTTCGGTGAAGGGGTAGGCCGGTTTCCAGTGCTTGCGGGAGGTGAAGGAAGTTTAACTGAGCCGCGACCGAGCAAAACAGTTGGGAGCTTCTGGGCGCACACCAGTACCCTGTGGGATTATATTCATCGTGCCATGCCATTTACGCAACCAGAGTCTCTGGAAGATGATGAAGTCTATGCAGTGACTGCCTATGTCTTGTATTTAAACGATCTTGTGGAAGATGACTTTGTATTGTCGAAAGAGAATTTCACGTCGGTAGAGTTACCTAATAAACCCAACTTCGTACCCGACCCCCGACCAGATGTTCGTAACAAGCGCTGTATGAAGAATTGCAAGAAAGCGGGAAGTATTGAAATCGCTTCATCAGTTATGCCTGCCGCGGTACAAGGTGTAGCGAATACACAGGGTCAGGAGGAGAAAGAAAGGGAGCTTAAACCGGGCGAACTTGTCTATATCCAGAATTGCTCAATCTGTCATAATGCAGGTGTTGCAGGTGCTCCTATATTGGGTGATGTTGACGATTGGCACACAAGAGCAGCCGGTGGCATGCTTACTCTTAAACAACATGCTATTCAAGGCTTTACCGGGGCCAAGGGCGTGATGCCGGCGAAGGGTGGTTTCATGAATCTTTCAGACGAAGATGTCAATCAAGCGGTAGACTTTATGGTGGATTCCAGCCGATGAATAATTTCCTATTGAGAAGGATAGTCGCCGTTCTGACGACAGTGTTAGCGCTATTAGTTCCGACTGGTGCTGCGCTTGCTGTCGTGGAGATTGACACTTCGGCCAACAGAATTGAACAGGGGCGAACTATCGCTTTTGATAGAGGGGCGGGTAATTGTCTCTCCTGTCATGTTATTAAAGGTGGTGAATTACCTGGTTTGATCGGCCCACCCTTGCTGCAAATGAAACTTCGGTATCCTGATCGCGCCGTATTGCGAGCACAAATATTTGATGCAGCGAAACGCAACCCAAATACTGTGATGCCTCCCTATGGTCGCAATGGTATCCTGACTGAAGATGAAATCGATTTGGTGGTGGATTTCATTCAGTCTTTATAGAGGTCTATTCAACCAAAAGGTTTACTCGAAAATCTTCTGGATAAAGACTGCATATATAAGAAATCAGGATAAAAGCGGTAGAAAAAGAACAATGATTCAAGACAAGCGGAAACAAAATATGAAGAGGACAAAATCATGAAGGCGCAAGTTTCAAGACGCCGTTTTGTGCAGGGGGCAATGGCGCTTTTTGCGCTTAGCGTATTGCCATTTAAATTGTTGGCACGCTCCAAGAAAGCATTTGAAGCGGTTGATAAGGATGTTGTCTACAAAGAATTATTCGGTGATATGCCAATCGTTGAGAGCGCAGACATCAAACTGAAAATTCCTGATATTGCAGAAAATGGTGCCGTGGTACCTGTTTCCATCTCGACGAATATAGAAGGTGTTAAATCTATCTATGTCGTTATCGATGAGAACCCGAATCCCTTATCCGCAAGTTTCGATTTGGGTCCCAGAAGTCCAGCCGACATTTCTGTTCGGGTGAAGATGGGAAGAAGTTCAATGGTACGTGCCATGGTGAAGACGTCAGACAAGGTCTATATGACCGGTCAGGAAGTTAAAGTCACCATCGGCGGTTGTGGAGGATAAGGATATGGCAGCGAAACCAGTAAAGATTAGAGGCAAGATCAAAAACGGCATCGCCTCCATGAAAGCGTTGATGCCGCATCCGATGGAGACCGGCACCCGCAGAGACGCAGATGGAAACGTCGTACCCGCACACTTCATCGAAGAAGTTGTTTGTAAAGTAAACGGTGATATAACCATGACTGCTCAATGGGGACCGTCAGTCTCCAAGAACCCCTACATGGCGTTTAAGATTTTGGACGCAAAGTCCGGGGACGTTATCCTTATTAGCTGGACTGATAATCTGGGCGAATCTTCTAGCGGAGAATTGACTCTCAAATAGTCATTGGCATAAATAATCGCTGGAATAAAAAGGTGTCCATAAAATGTTAGGAAAGGTTGTAGCGAAAGTGTTAGCGGGCGGTGTGGCGGCAAGTGCCGTCATGTTGCTGGTCTCTATTCCCTGTGCAATCGCAAGCCCCGAATCTGATCGGCTGGCTTTTGTTAAATTCTATGAAGAGCGGTTTCCTGACATTGAGATCGGCGCACACAAAGATGGTAGTTATGCATTGGATGAAGCTAAAAAAGAACAATGGCTGGAAATGGAAGATTTCCCTCCCTATGAAATAGAAGTTGATGAAGGCGAAGCCTTGTTTGCGACACCTTTTGCCAATGGGAAGGGCTATGCCAGTTGTTTTGAGAATAAAGGTGTCGGTGTAAAACAAAATTTCCCCTATTACGATATTGAGCGGAAACAGGTGATCACGATGGAACTCACCATTAACGAGTGCCGTGAGGCGAATGGTGAAGCTACTCTGGATTATGATAGTAAGGAAATGGGCAGTGTGAGCGCCTATATGGCTTTTACTTCCCGTGGTAACAAGTTTGAGATCAGTGTGCCTGACGAAGGTCTTGAGGCGTATGAAATGGGCAAACAGTTTTACTACGAACGGAGAGGTCAGCTGGATTTCGCCTGTAGTAGTTGCCATGTGCAATCAGCCGGTGGCCAACTGAGAGCCGAGGTGCTGAGCGCGGCTATTGGACATGCGACAAATTGGCCGACTTATCGTTTTAAGTGGGAACGGGTAGGTTCACTTCATAAAAGATTTCTTGAATGTAACGAGCAAGTGGGTGCTGAGGGTTTTGCACAGCAGAGTGAAGTCTATAGAAACCTGGAGTACTTTCTCACCTACATGAACAATGGTATGGAACTCAACGGTCCGGCAAGCAGGAAATAAAGTATGTTCAATCGATTACGACTCTTTGCTATTTTTTTGCCTCTGGTTTTACTCGTTGCCTGTGCTGAACCTGAAAAGTCGCCATCCGCTGATGCTGCTCGAGAGACTGTTCAAGAGGTTATTTCAAAGGCAGAGGCAACTTATCATGAGGCGAAGAGTCTCGGCCATGCATGGACCAAAACCAGCGGCTTTATCCATGCTGCTAAATCGGCCCTTGCAGCTGGTAACAAGGAAGATGCCAAAATTGCTGCCGATCGTGCACTATATACCGCCAGGGCATCTGTAAATCAGGCGAACAAAGAAAAAGACGCCTGGCGCGATCGAGTCATCAAATAATTTCTATGAGTGACTTGTTAAAATAACTTCGAGACCTGATCTTGATAAACAGTCTTGATAAACAGTCTTGATAAACAGTTTTGATAAATAGTCTGGATTGATCGGGTAACAAATGAACCGACGTGAATTTCTGGCGATTCTTGCCAAAACCTGGGTAGCTGCAACCGTCTCCGGTTGTACAACACTTCGACCTGTAAAAGAGGGACAGCTCTACAATCTCGATGCCTTCGGGCAGGCGAGGGTATTGCATATCACCGATACCCATGCCCAGCTTAATCCGGTGTTTTTTCGGGAACCCAATGTCAATCTTGGTATGGGGTTAGCGCGGGGTAAGTTCCCTCATCGTGTCGGGCGTAATCTTCTCGATGCAATCCCAGATGTCAGTGCTGCTGAAATGCATGCATTGACCTATCTTGATTTTACCGAGGCTGCCGAACGCTATGGCAGCGTGGGTGGCTTTTCGCATTTAGCGACGCTGATCAAAAGCTTACGAGCAGGTGCGCCAGATTCGGTATTACTCGATGGTGGTGATACCTGGCAGGGTTCTGGTACGGCGCTCTGGACTCGCGGTATGGATATGGTCGGCGCCTGTAATTTGTTAGGAGTTGATGTGATGACGGGGCACTGGGAATTCACCTACCGGGAAGAGGAAGTACTGGCAAATGCGCAAGCCTTCAATGGTCAGTTCGTCGCACAGAATGTGAAGGCGACAGAGGATGCATTATTTGAAGGTGTTCCTGTATTCGATGAGGACAGTGGACATATTTTCCCGCCTTACATCATCAAGGTGGTCAACGGTAAACGTCTCGCCATCATTGGTCAGTCTTTCCCTTATACGCCGATAGCTAACCCAAAACGCTTCATCCCGAACTGGACTTTCGGTATCCAGGAACAGGATCTTCAGGAACTGGTGTCAGAAATCAGAGATTCAGA
>CAZAZB010000135.1:0-9684 GCA_964489485.1 uncultured Pseudomonadales bacterium
ACATTGAAGAAATCAGAGATACTCAGGAAGCACAAACGAGCACTGAACTCGCTGAATGGATCTTAATTGCCAAAGACAAGGTGGGTGATTTCATTGTCACTTTTCTCGCTCTGTTTGCTGCATTTCTCGTGAACTCTGCGATAGAACCTCTGCTGTTGAGAATAAAGTTAAATCGCGCGAGGAAGTCTTTCGAAGATGGCGACTATGACGCTTTCACCGACTTGGTCGAGGGGCTACTTGATGAGGAAAATTTTACCATCCTGCGCGCCAATTTCAGGATTGTTCTCAATCTCAAAGGATATGATGAGGCAAGAAAAATTTTGAATGCGCATGTTGCCACCATGGAGCGTCTTCCCACACTGCTAAGAATTTTGGAACGCGAACATGAAAAAATGTCTCAAACCACCTAGGGAAGCTCTGATTAATGGCATATTTTTGTCAGAACAAGGCAGCGCATCGAGAGGTAAATCACGAATATGCCTTAAATTCGTCATTTACCTCGAGGTGTGCTAACGCCGTGCTGGCACAAATAAGACTTAATCAGAGGTTCCCTGGCTTCCTCGCGCTCATTCTGCTCGGTGCTTGTTCAAGCACAAGCCCTACAACTTCAGGTCCTGCCATTCACTACCTGGAGCAAGACGCCCTCTATGCCATGAAGCTAAATCTCGATGACGAAGCTGAGAACTCCCTACTTGCCGCACTCAACCACTACCAGTCCATTGATGATCTCGACGGGCAATGGCGAATGCACTATCTCATGACAACCAGCGCCCTCGCGATAGACGACCTCACCAGCGCCACACAACACGCCAGTCATCTGGAGCAGTTGTCGAACAAGATCAATAAACGCAAAATTCGTTATAGAACATCGCTGCTGCTCGGGCAAATTCGAGATGACAGCCAATACTTCCAGTCAGCACTCGCCAGTGCAAACACGCCACTCGAACGAGCAATAGCCGCCACCTATCTCGGCAATACGAGTGAAGCGATCAGTCTTTTGGACAAAGACAATATTGGCGATCCTGCCGACCGGGCTTTTATTTACTATCAACATGCAAAGAAAGTAGATTCAGAACAGTATTTTCATCTGGCGCTGGACGAATATAAGACCGCGCAGGATTCCAGAGGGGTATCAGACGCACTGGTTAATCTCGCCCTTCTGTCCGCTAAAAATGGCCGAACGGAGCAGGCAAAAGACTATGGCCGGCGCGCATCACGGGCACTCTCCGCTGCCGGGCTTAAGCATCGTGCCATTGCCATTGACGCATGGTTATCGACTTTATGAGTAGCATGCCAGAACAGATGGAAGGCAAACCTTTATCACGATTCAACCCCATGTATCTCGTTGCCGTCCTCGGCAAAAAATTCAGTGAAGTTGTTCGTTACATACTCGATATCATCGGTCTGATCTCGGTTGCCCTCTCCGCATCACGCCATATCAAGAATGCGCAAAGACGGAAAATATTCAGGACACTTTTCGTCAGGCAACTCTACAACACGGGCGTGAGGGCGCTCTACATCAATGGCATGATCGCAGTGTTCATTGGCGCGCTGTTAATGTCCAGGCTATTCGAATACATACCGCAGCAGGTGCTCGCCGAACAATACGGATATCTCTTCGTTGTGGTGATCTTCCGGGAACTGGGCCCCTTGATCTCAGGCATCATCCTTATTTCCCGCTCGGCGACGGCGGTGACCTTCGAGATCGGCTACCTTCGTCTGAGACGTGAATTTCAGGTATTAAACGGGCTTGGAATCAATCCGGTATTTCTTTTTCTGCTGCCCGTCTTTTTTGCATTTCCCGTGTCCCTTCTTCTCATGTTTCTCTACTTCGATTTCATCTGCATTCTTTCAGCCTATGCAGTCATCTGGATATCAGACCCTGGCATCGAATTTATGACTTTCCTCGGGAATATTTTGTCCCAGATTACGCTCAATGAAGTTGCTATTAATGCCGTCAAGGCGATTCTCGGGGGCATGGTCATTGGCGTCATTTCCATTCACTTCGGCGCAAAGGCGTCAGAGAGCTTCGATGACGTATCGGAAGCCATCTCCAACTCTACCACGTCACAACTCATGGCATTCTTTCTGATAAACATTGTTCTCTCGCTACTTGCCTACACGCAATGAACGTGAACAAATGTCACTGAGTATCAAAAACCTGCATATTGAATACCCTGGGAAACTGGTTTTTTCAGGCCTCAATCTTGGTGTTGAAGAAACAGAAATTATCGCCATCGAAACCCAGGTACTCGATGGGGGCACCAGCCTTTTGCGTGGCATCGGTGGTTTTCTCAACGGCGTTGGTGGTGAAGTACTGCTAAATGGGCTCAACCTGCTTAGCTGCACCCCGGCCGACCGGGCCTTACGCGTGGGTTATGTCTATGAGGATCATGGACTCGTTAGCCTGTATACCGTCTACAGAAATATTGTTCTTCCTCTCCAGTTTCATTCCCAACTACATGATGCCGAGATACACCAGCGCCTTCTCTCAATCTGCGATGCACTGAATCTGGAAGAAAGCATATTCAATCAGCGACCTCACGAAATTAACGATGTTCAGGCCAGGCTAGTCAACATTGCCAGGGCACTCATCATCCGGCCCAGGTTGCTTCTCATTGATGAACTCGAAGGTGGGATGTCAGAAGAGTATTTACAGGCTACAATAACCACACTGCGAGAAGAACAAGCTGAGAACCCCATGGCGATCATCATCACGACGGGGGATGATTTTGTGATGGAGCGAGCAGACCGGGTATTCAGAATAGAAAATAATAATCTCGTGCCAGAAGTATGAGGGCCTGTAGAGAATGAAAACCTCTGCCTATACACCTTTCGACGTAAGTCCTAGAGACCGTATTGTCGGCTTCTTTGTCATTGGCGCTGTATTATTGTTCCTTCTAGGTTTTTTTATCCCCTTTATTCAGCGGTTATCAGATGACGAGGGCGTGCCATTTTACACCGTCCTCGATCAGACCTATGGCATTGCGCCAGATGCCATCATCACCATGCGCGGTGTTTCAATTGGCAAGGTCTCCCGCGTTGGCATTACGATTGATGGTATGGTGCGGGTCGATATTGCCCTGTCACATGTGTATCAGGAGTTTTATACAAAAAAGAGCATGCTTTCGGTGGACACCAACATTGGTGTCAGTACCATATTGACAGGAAGTGGGTTGATTCTATCACCCGGAAGGAAGGAGAACGGCATTCTTGCACCAGGTGAATTCATCTCCACCGAAGCACCCCAGGGATTTGGATCCATTCTTGAAGAACTCGATCTGGTACAACTGACAGACCAGATTACCGAAATTATTAACAGCGTTGAAGAAATCACCAGTGGCATGGCCGACAACCAGGACAAGATCTATCGAAGCCTGGACAATCTCGAACAAGTCACTGCTAGTCTGGCGATTGTGTCCAGGGAGATCCCGCACATGATCCAGTCGGTCGATGAGTCTCTTCTGTCGTTGAATTCGTCCATGAAAGGCGTGGATTCACTCATAGAAGCCACCAGCGATGATCTTCAACAAACGCTTAAAAATGCCGCATTGCTCACGGAGCAGGCGACCCAAACACTAGAGGAAACTGAAGTGTTGTTTCGTGCGACCACCCCTGTCATGAAACAATTACCCACAGTTCTTATGACCACGGACATCGCCTTACAGGGCATTACCAAACTAACGGAACAAATGAGCCAGTCCTGGTTGCTTGGTGGTGGCGACAACGAATCGGCTAGCCGACCGCCCATGAGATCAGGACATCCTCATGATAATGATTTATATGTTTCAGGTTCAATGGTGCCTGAACAGTAGATAAAAATCCCTTGTGAACAGCAGGAGCAGCTTGTGACCGTTCTTTCAAAAGCCACCTTATCGTGCAATATAGATTCAAGAGTTCTTTTCCCGGGAGCACCCTTTTCTGGCACTGGATTTCTCCGGGCTTGCGCAGTATTTCTCGTTGTTCTCGTTTCAGGCTGCGCTGTTTCGACAGATAGCACTGTTATTGGAGGCCCCGCCATTACATCAGGAAAAGCGGAGACAAATTCCAGAGCTGACAGCAACCTGCCGCGTACCCTTGCCGTTTTGCCATTCGACAATAAAACGGATAGCGAATTTGCCTATACCGTCGTTCGCAGGACCATGGTAAACCACTTCTCAACGAAAAATTACAGGATGCTACATTGGAAGGACATTGACAATCGCCTGGCACTCGCTGGCATCGAAGACGCATCTGCACTCAAGTCAAAAACACCAGCAGAATTGCGGCAGATACTAGGTGTCGATGGGCTGCTCTACGGTGACATCACGCACTACAACAAAACATTTGCAGGTGTCTATTCACAGATATCTGTTGGCGTTGAATTGCGATTTCTAAATGCTGATGATGAAGTTGTCTGGGAAATCAAAAATGTCAAACGCTCTCATGCTGGCGGCGTCTCAACCACGCCCGTCGGGCTTATTATGAATGCACTTGTGGCTGCCAAACATCTCTACGGCGACATTAATCTCTATCGAGCAGCTGATGATCTTGGCCGTGACCTGGCGAAAGAAATGCCGGAGCCAAAAACCGTTTCGCGGCGTGCGAAGCCCCTTATCACCAATGTTGTACATTCTGGCGTTGCCCAGTACTTGAACTATGGCGATACCCTTGAGATCGGCATTGAAGGTTCACCGGGAATGAAGGCTGCTGCGTCCATTGATGGTATCGGTATCGTCGATCTCGAAGAAGTAGAACCAGGACAATATGTAGGCAGCATCACTCTGGACAGCAAACACAATGTTGTAGATGTCGCCGTGGTCGGCCGTTTGCAGGACGACTATGGACAATCAAGCAGTTGGGTTTCGCCTTATGGACTGTTGAATATCGACAACATTGCGCCGGGTATTGTTGCCGGGCTCAAAGCCGTCTCACAACCCGGAGCCGTCAGCTTAAGCTGGAACAGACCTGAGGACGCAGATACCGCAGGTTATCTGGTGTCATATTCACGAACAGAAAACGGCGAATCAGTCGATCAGTTTCAGTCAAGTGATTCGTCTATCACGCTTCAAAATCTGCCCGATTTTCAACAGATCTATGTCTCGGTCATCGCCGAGGACAATGCG
Source organism: uncultured Pseudomonadales bacterium (assembly GCA_964489485.1). GTDB lineage: Bacteria > Pseudomonadota > Gammaproteobacteria > Pseudomonadales > Azotimanducaceae. Next base: position 5,106 of record CAZAZB010000135.1, read on the forward strand.
GGAAACAAGGGTGCAGCCACAACCATCGTTGCAATTCCCGCGCCCGATACCCGGTTCAGTGATGCAAGCCTGTTATCCAGCGATCTACCTGCAACCATTTCGGGCGTTAACCGCCTAACAGTCGACAATAGTCCCTATTATCTTCGCAGCAAGTCGTCTATTGCCATAAGCGGCGTCTTGCTCATTGCCCCCGGCGTGAAGATAGTCGTCAGTCCCAACGCAAGACTATCGGTTCTGGGTGAAATTCACAGCTTCGGCAACATGGAACATCCAGTACTGGTCACTGGTGCTGATGGGCAGATCTTCAACGAATTTTTGCTGTTAATGTCCAGTCAATCAATCAGTTTGAAAGGGCTCAAAGTCATCGGTGCCGGGATTCCCATACAGATCAATGCCGGAAGCCCTCTTATCAGCGACTGTGTTCTGGCTGATAGCGAATTTAACGGGCTGACAATTGCCGGGGCTTCGAGGCCAACTATCAGGAATTGCACGATCAGTGGAGCCAAAGCAAGTGGGGTCATCATTTCCGGTCAGGCGCAACCAACTTTTGAATCGAATACATTTTTGAATAACGATCCTTTTCAGTTGCAGAATGGATCTAACTACCAGGTAGATGTTCGTGGCAATACATTTGAACCAGAAGTTTCGGCCATGACATTCCTCGGTGACGTCAACTACTAAACTCGCAGGAGCCAACGATGCACAATTCTATTTCCAAAACCACATCCACTCTTTTAGCAGTGCTATTGATCCTTGGTTTTGGCATCAATCAAGCGAGTGCAGAAGACTATGTAGAATGGGTAGGTGCCAATAGTGGCGTCAATTGGAGTGCCGGAAGTATTCAGTCCGAGGGTGCAGGTGTGGGGCCAGATGGTTCGCCACCGAGCATGGCGAGGATGATGGCATGTCGTGCTGCGGTTCTTGACGCACAACGAAACCTACTTGAGTCTATTGAGGGTGTTCGTGTTGAAGGTACAACAGTCGTTGCCAATATGATGGTTGAAAGTGACGTTATAAAAACCAGTGTTAGCGGACTGCTACAGGGTGCCCAGGTGATTAAACGTGACCCCCAGTCCGATGGTAGTTGTATTGTTCAGATGACCGCACCCATCGGCGGAAGATTTACGGCGGCAATCTATCAGCAGGTTTTCGAGAATGCACCACAAGTAGGCTATGAACCACCCTACTCTACTGCCATCGCTTTGATGGAACTTGTCGACAGCGGTATCAATTTCCTCATATCGCCTGCAAGGGCGGCAGAGACACTCCCCTGGCAAGATGCAATCGATGCACTCTCTGCAAGAATTTCGTCCCTGGAAGACCTACTGACAACCCACCCTGCAGTAGTGGAAGCGGGGAAATCAGGACCAACAGGTCTCGTGATTGACGCCAGAGGAAGCAACTTTATCCCATCAATGTCACCCAAAATTCGCAAAATTCGAGCTGGGGTTATCTATCCCGCGAAAAAACATCAAATTTCGCGACGTGAACGAGGCCAGCTTGTGTCACTTTTTACACGAGATATTAATACTGCCAAACGACATCCTAGAGTGGGTGATCGGCCAGTCGTCCTTAAAGCATTACGGACTTTCGGCAAAACGCGAACGGAAATTGTGTTAGGGAAGGATTCATCAGACCGCCTGATTGGATTGGTGAAGAAAGGTTTTCTTGATGATTCTGGTGTCATTATTGTTCTATAGTATAACTTTAGAGTAGCGCGACCTTTCATCATTCACAAAACCCCGGATCGTATTTATCTAGTTTCAAGAGGAGAAACCATGAAATACTCTTTGCCCCTGCTGGTATTTATTCTGCTGACATCTGTCACCGTCCAGGCAGAACAATCCTCAATTACCAATGCTGATGGCTACTCCTGCATGGGGGTTGACAATTCCCGCAAGGATACTGAAAACCTGGCACTTCAAGATGCCAAACGGAATGCAGTGGAGTTCTCGAAGACCTACATCGAAAGTGAAACAGAAATGGAGAACTTTCAACTCAAGAGCGACCTTGTGAAAGCCTTCTCCAAGGCTAATGTAAAAGTCATTGAGATTCTGAACGAAGAATGGGACGACCCATCAACCGGAGATTGTTACAACATCAAGATTCAGGCAGAAGTTATTCCGGCTAAAAAAGAGATGCAGAAGGTCATTGCGAGCGGTGCAATGATGGACGATCCCAGGGCTCCCCTTAGTATCAAAGTCTGGACGAACAAAGAAACCTTCAAGGACGGTGAAACAATGAAGGTTTACCTGCGCGGCAACAAACCATTCTATGGCCGTCTTATCTATGTTGATGCTGCAGGAACCAACCTGCAGATTCTTCCAAACCCTTATCGTAAGAACAACTACTTTCAGGGCGGCGTCATCTACGAAGTCCCTACCGGTACAGACAAATTTGACCTCACGGTCAGTGAACCTTATGGAACAGAAAAAATTGTCTTGTATGCCAGCACATCCCAGTTAGGAGCAATCGACACAACTGACCTCGGTCCTGTGTTACAGGTCGAAGCGCCTGTTCAGGAAATCGCTGCCAAGACACGAGGTATCACGCTGACCACCAGTCCTAACAGCGGCAAGAAGAACCGGGTCTCTGAATTCGCAGAAACGGTTGTAGAAATAGAAACGAGTAGTTAGGGATAAGATTCGATCCTCACCTGACCATCAGAAGCTAACCATCAAAAACTAACCATCAAATTTATGCCGATAATAAGGCGCCTTGATACCGGCAATTTCCAGATGCAGCTTTTCATAAGTAGAAACAAGATCGGCATCTGCATTGGAATAGGCCGCTTCCGTCAGCAAGGTCTCGCAGCCGTCAGCTGTATCTTCTCCTAGCTTGGACGCCAGATTCATTTCTTCACCAAAATAACCTTCCATCGTCTCAGAATAGAGCAGACGACCATATCCAATTCCAATACAAACACGAAAGGGTTCGCTATCGGTTAACATAATGTTGTTTTCATGAACCACCCGATGGGCTTTCATCGCTGCTTTGATGGCATCGTCCGGGTGTTCAAAAACCGCGTAGAGGTTATCAGCTTCGAACTTGAATTCAACCTGATCGTGGTCTTCGATCACCGGCTGAACAACTTTGCGCATGAGAACAAGCCGCGAAAGAAAGTGGATGATACTGTGTTCTTCTGATACCCGGGAAAATCCTGACGAATCGAGTATCATTACCGCCACTGTTCTTCCATAACGCGCCCATATTTCAGACTGATGATCCAGCGGATCAATTTCTTGCTGTAGAAGTTCAGCCAGATGTTCGAACAGATTACTCATATACCAATTTACCCATCGATCAAATTACTTAACGACCAATCCAATATTTCGCGCGGATCAGCACCATAGGATGTTACATTAAGGGCCACAGCATACTTGAGAAAACATCCAAATTACCAGAAGGTCCTTGCATGCATTTTTCGAAAGCACCAACGAGGGTGGAAACTTGAGGAAACCCAGCGAATGGGTTGTCCGTCATGCCTCACAAATCGCCGAGTCAGGACAGGTACTGGACCTTGCCTGTGGCGCTGGCAGGCACGCTCGCTTTCTTCTTTCCAGGGGATTTCATGTCACCTGTTTGGATATCGATCTCACGACTGTTCTGGACCTGGCGTCCAACAAACGCTGCCAACTGATTAAGACAGACCTTGAAAATGATTCCCCCTGGCCGTTCAGCGAAACTCGACAGGCTTCCCACTGTGGCACCACTAACAGGCGCGCTTTCTGTGATAGTCCATCTAATAATAGGTTGACGAAAGAAGATGAAAATAAATGCCAGCCGATAGCGTTTGATGGCATATTTGATGGCATAGTGGTGACTAATTATTTATACAGACCTTTATTGGCCGATCTTGCTCGCTCCCTGGCGGACGGTGGTCTACTCATTTACCAGACATTTATGGCAGGCAATGAAAAATTTGGCCGCCCACGAAACCCCGATCACCTCTTGAGAGTTGATGAACTTAAAGTGTTTTTCAAAGACAGATTGGATATTATCGATTTTACCCAAGGCTATGTTGCCAAACCAGTTCCCGCGATGGTTCAGCAAATATGTGCCCGCAAACTTGGATAATGTATTCGACAAACAATAATTTGGTTGATGAGGTAAAAATGATGACTACCCTGAACGACTTCTTGTTACGGAGGCTAACGAAAAACTTTAGCACCGGCATACTACTCCTGCTATTCGCCAATTCCACTTCGGCCGATTTGAAAGTTGGGGATAGAGCGCCTGACTTCAACTTGTCAGCATCTGATGGAAAAACCTATACGCTGTCACAGTTCAGGGATAAAAAACCTGTTGTGATCGCATTCTTCCCCAAAGCCTTCACAGGCGGATGAACCATAGAATGCAAGGCGCTGCGTGACAGCGACCAGGAAATTCAGCACTACAATGTGGCCTACTTCATGGCCAGTGTCGACAACCTCAAAGACAATACCGGCTTCGCTAGAAAGAACAAGGCTACTTTTCCTATTCTAGCTGACCCTGAAAAAGAGATGTGCAACCAGTATGGCGTGCTTTCATCTTCTGGCTATGCAAAACGCTGGACATACTATATTGATAGCAGAGGTGT
>CAZAZB010000136.1:0-9667 GCA_964489485.1 uncultured Pseudomonadales bacterium
CCTGACGACCGGTGAGTTTACAGTGCGCGACGAACATCATAGATATCCGGGGTATCGCGTGGACGGCGAGATCGTGTGGGGTTTGACCTACAGGATGTTAGATCAGTTTTTTGGTATGTTGGATCCTGATTGGGAACCAAGGGACGAGTATTGAACTTAATCAGACGTTCCTTAGACAGTTCAGGGCTTTATCGGTTCTGATCAAAACAGAGGGTGAATCGGCATTAACGAGTCACCTGACATTAAGCGATTAGCAGGGTTAGAGAGAAATGAAAAAAGTAGTTGTTCAATTGCCTGCCGTGGCAGAGGAAGCGCCGGTGACACAAAGATATTCACTGGAACTGGAGGCGCTTGGATCTGTCGCACAAATTGTTGAAGTCGATGCAGCAGACGCAGAAACATTTATTGCCGGTGCGAAGGATGCGGATGCCCTGATTACCTCCTGGGGTATTCACATTGATGAGCAGATTATTGCAGGGCTTGAACGTTGCGCCGTGATCGGTGTGGGCAGTGTCGGTGTCGATATGGTCGATGTGGATGCTGCCACCAGAGCGGGTATTGTCGTGACCAATGTGCCGGATGTCTTCATAGAGGAAGTCGCAGATCACACACTGATGTTATTGCTGGGGTGTGCTCGCCGGGTCAAACTAATGGACAGGATTGTTCGTGAGGGTGAATGGTACACGGGCCGACCGATCCTGAACGAATCCCCGCGACTATGGGGCCAGACATTAGGGCTTATCTCCTTTGGCAACGTCGCAACGGCTGTGGCAAGGCGTGCCCTGGCTTTTGGGCTCCATGTGATTGCCTATGATCCCTATGTGACAGAACTAAAAATGACGGCAGAGGGTGTCGAGCCTGTTTCATACGCTGAACTACTTGAACGATCAGATTATGTATCCGTTCACCCGGGTCTGAATAATGAATCTCGCAAAATGCTCGACAGCGAAGCATTCAAGATAATGAAGAATACGGCGTCGGTTATCAATTGCGGTCGAGGTGGCACGATTGATGAGGCGGCGCTCATTAGCGCGTTACAAAACGGGGAAATTGCCTCTGCTGGCCTCGATGTGCTTGAAACGGAACCACCGGAATTAAACAACCCACTCATGTCGATGGAGAATGTCATCCTGACACCCCATGTGGCTTCTGCAACGACCCGGATGCGCCCGGAAACACGAAGACGAACAGGCAGGGAAGTCGCACTGGTTCTTGCTGGGAAATGGCCGATGAGTTGCGTAAACCCCAGTGTTCTGCCAAGAGCCGAGTTGGAGAGATGGCAACCTTATCCCATGGACCGCGGTCCCAATCGCTAAAAAGTGTTATTCCTACAAATAGAAGAAATAGAAACGGGAGAAGATTATGTATGTAGCCAATGCCATCGCTGAGGTGCTGAAGAGAGAAGGTGTGAAGTTCATTATCGGATATCCGGTCAACCCGATTATTGAAGCCGCGGCAGAGGCTGATATCCGGACAATCATTGTTCGCCAGGAGAGGGTCGGGTTGCACATGGCGGATGCCGTGAGTCGCATGAGTTCCGGTGGAGACATAGGCGTCTTCGTTATGCAGCATGGGCCAGGGGCGGAAAACGCGTTCGGCGGGGTGGCGCAGGCATTTAGCGAGTCGGTTCCCATGCTGGTGATTCCAGCGGGCTATCCACGACGCCTTGCCAACTATTATCCTAATTTCAACTCAACATTGAATATGAAACACATCACCAAATGGTCAGAACCCCTGACCATGGGTAAGGCCCTGCCCGAGGTGATGCGGCGTGCCTTCTCGCAGTTGAGGAATGGCCGGGGTGGACCTGTTTTAATCGAGGTCCCTGTGGACGTCTTTCGTGAAGAAGTTGATGACGACTTTGTTTATGTACCGAGTTACGCCACGAAGTCAGCACCGGATCCCGCAGGCATCAAAGAAGTTGCTGAAGTATTGGCCAATGCCAGCAACCCGGTGATCTATGCGGGTCAGGGCGTTCACTACGCAAAAGCCTGGCCGGAACTGAAACAGCTTGCAGAGGAATGGAATATTCCTGTGACGACAAGTATAGAAGGTAAAAGTGCGTTTCCGGAAAATCATCCATTGTCGCTAGGTTCTGGCGGTCGTGCTATTCCGAAGAATGTGCACGACTTTCTGCAAGATGCTGATGTCATCTTTGGTATTGGATGTAGCTTCGCCCTGACCGGGTTTGGTGTACAAATGCCCCGTGGAAAGACAATTATCCATGCAACGCTTGATCCGATGGATCTTAATAAGGACGTCCCGGTGCAACACGCACTCATTGGTGATGCCAAATTAACCCTGAATGCATTGATCAGTGAAATGGCGAGCAAGGATAAGAGCCAATCTGAAACACGAAAGGACGCTGTTCCCGCAAAGATCAAAGAGACAAAGAAAGCCTGGCTAGCCCAGTGGATGCCGAAGCTGACCAACCAGGATGCCCCCATTAGCCCCTATCGGGTCATTTGGGATTTGTTGCATACGGTCGATATTGATAACACAGTCATCACACATGATGCGGGTAGTCCACGCGACCAGATTACTCCTTTCTGGGAGAGCACAACGCCCCTTAGTTATATTGGATGGGGAAAAACGACGCAGCTAGGTTATGGTCTGGGCCTTGCGATGGGCGCCAAGCTTGCTCGCCCGGACGCCCTATGCATCAATGTGTGGGGTGATGCGGCGATTGGTTTTACCGGTATGGATTTTGAAACGGCGGTACGCGAGAGAATCCCCATCCTGTCCATCCTGTTCAATAATTTTTCCATGGCGATAGAATTGCCGATTATGCAGGTCGCCACAGAAAAGTATCGAAGCACCGATATTTCAGGTAATTATGCGGATATGGCCAAAGCATTTGGCGGCTATGGCGAGAGAATTACCGATCCTGCAGAGATTATTCCAGCCATCAAACGTGGCATTGAGGCGAACAAAAATGGCCAGGCAGCTTTGTTGGAATTCATTACTGACAAGGAGCTAGAGACTTCAAGCTTTTGATGCCTCTAGATAGTGGCTGTAAGTAATAGCGAGAAATTTTTCAACGCCATATTTCACATGTTCACTGCGAACTGAGGGGAAGATGTCAAAGGCATGCTGCGCGCCGGAAATTTCCGCGTAAGAAACAGTGTTTTTCGAAATGTCCCGAAGCTCATGTGCGAATACCCTGGCTTCTTCAACAGGCACCAGGGTGTCTTTGTCGCCATGAATGATCAGAAATGGCGGTGCGTCCTTGCATATCCTGTAGAGCGGCGAAACCTGCTCGTAGGCCTCCTCGTTGCCCTCGAAAGACATTTTCATAATCGATGATTCAAAGATTTCACGTTGCCCGTCGTGTTTTTGGTGTCCATGCTTGTCTGTAAAATCATATACGCCATAGAAGGGTACGGCACCCTGTAAGCTTGTGTCCTTTTCTTCAAATCCCGGTTGGAAGTCCGGGTCGTTCGCAGTCAGTGCCATGAGAGATGATAGATGCCCGCCGGCCGAACCCCCCGTGACCACAATGAAATCGGGATCACCGCCGTACTCGGCAATATGTTCCTTGATCCATACGATCGCTTCTTTGCAGTCAATAATATGTTCAGGAAATGTTGCCTTGGGACTGAGGCGATAGGAGGTCGCGACGCAGATCCAGTCTCTTTGCGCCATGTGAGACATGAGCGGTAACCCCTGTTCATTTTTGCTGCCCATCTTTTCAGTCCAGGCGCCACCATGAATCTGTAACAAGACCGGGCGTTTATCTTTGTCGTCACGAGCATGATAGACATCCAGTGTTTGCTGATGGTGGCCAAAAGGAATGTCTTTAATGGCCTTGATCATAGGGTTCATGCCAGAGAAAGGCTTCTTGATGGCTTCAAGATCCGGGGCAAGCGGGAAGCGTGTCCGAAAAGTTTCTTTAGCCTGATTTTCGTAGCCTTCACCCAGTCCTTCTGTCAGTGCCGCATTCATCTCATGCTCTGCTTCATTGCCATTGATATAAAAGTAACCCATGGCAAGCCAGGATGTGACACAAAGGAGAAAACCAAACGCACCGGAAAAGCCCTGAACGGCATCTCCGAGAATGAAGAGTGAAACAAGCAACACCTGCCAGATGATGTGATGCAGGGCGAGTTCGCCGGTTAACCAACCTGCCATGAAGCTAAGAACACTCAATTTGAGGTGATGGTAGACCGGGTGGTAAAGGTTATACGCCAGCCATGCGAAGAGTAATGACAGAAGAAGGAATAAGGTGGTCATTGCAAGTACTCGGTTAATGGTGTTTTATGATTGGTGCCGGGTAGCGATTCTACTATTATCCCGCAAAACAGGTATTCATATAAGGCCCGCGGCCTCAGGTTGTTTCCTGATGGAACCAGCGGCAACAGACCTGACTGAAAGGATCGAAATGATACAAAAATCCAGACTTTTCCTCCTATTGGGTATCAATACCCTGGTGTTGTATGGGTTGGTTTTGTTCCTGATTCCTGAAGGCAACACCGAACAACTGATTGTTATCGGGATAGCCATGCTGCTGATGATGGTTGCGCCCATTCTGATTATTAACAAAGCCCTGAGTACAATGGAGCAGGCGCTGGAGCATACGACCGGAGAGCTGAGCGCAACCCTGGAGGAAATGGAAAAAATCAAGAATCAGCTGTCATCTGTCACGACAATGGATGAATTGACAGGGTGTTATAACGAATCCTATTTCCAGGAAGTTCTGGCGCAACATCGCAGCATGGCGGAGCGAGGTAGCTACTATTTTACGGTCGCTGTTATTCAGGTGGATCAATTTGATGGTGTTGTCGACAAGCATGGATTGGGCAGTGGTAATGAGGTTTTGCAACTCTATTCGAGAATCGTGAAAGCTGCGCTCCGTGATGTTGATGTGCTCGCAAGGTTGAATACGGATAGTTTTGCCATGCTGCTCTCGAGCGCGACAGAAGATGATGCCGTCATGATCATCAACCGAATCAGTCAACTGGTTAGCCAGATTCAGGTTGCTAATGATGAGGAAATCAAGATTACAAACTCTGGTGGCATCACGACTTTTCATGGCACGGAAACCGCTCCTGAACTGATTTCTAATGCATCCAAGGCGCTTGAGTTTGCGATCGAGCAGGGGCGGGACCGTGTGGCTGGATTTCTTTATGAAGCGCCAGTGGCACAGGGAGCTTCTTAACGGGAGCTAGTCAGCGCTTCTCTGAATTTCCCGGGCAAACAAATGTTTGGTGACAATATCGACAACCATTTTTGCATGGTTCGCACTGGCGTTCAGGGCGCGGACATATCTAAATTCTTGTCCCCCGGCTTCCAGAAAAATACCTTTGTTGAGAATTTTTATTTCTTCAATTGTCTCCAGGCAATCGGTGGCGAAACCCGGACAAATAATGAGTATTTTTGTATTACCTTCAAGGGGAACGCTTGCCATTAATTCGCTGGTGTAGGGTGTCAGCCATTTTGCCAACCCGAATCTGGATTGGAATGAAAGTCGCCAGGCATCATCGCTGAGACCCAGTTGTTGCGTCACAAGCTGCGCAGTGCGACGACACTGTGCTTCGTAGGGGTCTCCATTATCTGCCTGTGCCTGAGGGATACCGTGGAACGAAAAAATTAACAGTGCACCCGCATCGAGATAGTCACTATAAGCTTCTACGGATTTTGTTAGTGCATCAATATAAGTTGGTTGTTGGTGATAGTCAGAGATAAATCGAGAACCTGGAATAGTGCCATTCGATAAGCTCCGGCAAACCTTGTCATGCGCCGCTGCCGTTGTTGCGTTAGCGTATTGTGGGAAGAGCGGCAGGAAAAGAAAATCATCTATGCCCTGTTGATGCAAGCCATGCAGCACATTGGCAACGGAAGGTTCGCCATAGGTCATTGCCTGGGTGACAGTAATATCTGATTGAAAGTGGTTCCTTGAGATCAGCTGTTGGGTGCGTCTGGCTAATGCTTTTGTAATATTGCGGATGGGTCCGTCATGTGTACCCCAGATGAGCTTGTACTTATGAACCAATTTTTTCGGCCGCAGGGTCAGAATAAAAAGATACAGAATGGGTAGCCAGACGACGCGAGGTATATCAACGACTCTAGGGTCAGACAAAAATTCAGACAGGTAGCGGCGTATCGCCCGGGGTGTCGGTTCGTCTGGTGTACCGAGGTTTAGCAGGATTACCGCAAGGTTATTATTTTTGTTATTGCTCGTCACCGTCGGAATGTCTTGTCCTGTTTTTGCTGAAGACAAACTTGCTCGCACTTCGGCAGATGTTTTTGTTATTTCAATGATACTGGTTTACCTTAGGGTTAAATAGTTCGCTGGTGACAAATGGTTCTATAGCGAAACAAGGTGATGCTGAACTCAGGCCAGACGCAGGTCGCCTGCCTATTGAAACCCGGAAATAGAACTGATTAAAGAACGCGATAGCCATTCATTTAGACCAATATAGAAGGACTAAAAAAAGGATTGAAAGAGCAGGATATTCTCCCTCGAGATAGCAATAGCATGTTTGCATCGCTTCGAATCCGCGATTTTCGCTTTCTGTGGATATCCAACCTATTCGCTTCTTTTGGTATGCAGATGCAGATCATCGCCAGAGGCTGGCTGATCTATGACATGACGAATTCACCTATCGCACTGACCTGGGTAATGTTTTCGTTCATGTTGCCGTCGTTTCTATTTTCGCTGGTGGGTGGTGTCATCGCCGATCGGTTGAAGAAGAAGCCTATTATGGCGATTTCACAACTCCTTAATAGCATCGCGACGATTGTGATGGCGGTCATCATTTATATGGGAGATGTTTCCTTCTGGCACTTTATTTACTTCGGGTTCTTCAACGGCACAATCCTTGCCATTAGCATGCCTGCCAGAAGTGCAGCAGTACCAGAAGTCGTCGGTCGGGACTATCTTGTTAATGCAATGGCATTGCAAAGCGCCACCTTCAATTTGTCGAGAATTCTGGGCCCGGCACTGGCGGGTGGGCTCATCGCAATTTTCGCCTCGGGAGATACCACGTCAATGCGTGGCGTTGGGATTGTCTTTTTTATCGTTGCCTTGCTGTATTTCCTGGCGGTGCTGTCCACCTTGATGCTGCGCTATTCGGGAACACCGCAGGACCGGGGAGAGAGTTCGCCCATCGAAGATGTCAAAGAAGGCTTTCGCTATATGAGAGATGAACGTCTGGTGCTTGGGTTACTGATCATGGGTTTTGTGCCCTTTACTTTCGGCTTTTCGGCAAATTTCTTGCTACCTGCTTTTAACAAAGATGTGATGGGCGGTGGTCCAGATGATCTGGGTTTGTTGATGACAGCCATGGGTGCCGGTGCATTCCTTGGCTCCATGATGCTCGCTCGAATGGGAGACTTCAGCGGCAAAGGGCGTGTGATGTTTGTCAGTGCATACTTATGGGCTCTGGCACTTGCCGGTTTTGCGTTGTCGGGCAATATGATTCTTGCCATGGCGACAGGCGCACTAACCGGTTTGTTTGGTTCTGTTTTCGGTGCACTCAATATGAGCATTATTCAGCTCGCCATCAGCCCGGAAATTCGTGGCCGGGTGATGAGTATGATGATGATGACCTTTGGTCTAATGCCACTCGGCGTCATACCGATCAGTGCGCTGGCAGAATATGTTGGGATTGACGTGGCACTGTTCTGTAGCGCCATATTATTGGTCATCAGTATGCTTATTTTAGGTTACTGGTTTCCTGAACTACGTAAGATTGATAAAGGTCATGGGGAACATGCGTTCTCTGAATCTTCAAGATGAGCACAATATGAGCGCGATTTGAGACGGGGCAACATAAAACGGACAGCATCCGAAAGGAAAGTAAGTACTGGATATGAAATCTGAAAATAAGGGACATTGTTGATGAATCGAAATGTGATAATTTCCTGCGCTGTCACAGGCGCTGCTGATACGGTAGCTAAACATCCAGATATACCGGTTACGCCTGGGCAAATTGCCGAATCGGCTATCGACGCAGCCAAGGCAGGTGCGGCGATCGTACACTGCCATGTCAGAGATCCGGCAACGGGTAAGGGTAGTCGCGATCCGGCGTTATATCGCGAGCTGGTAGCGCGAATCCGAGATGCAGACATTGACGTGATCATCAACCTAACCGCAGGCATGGGTGGTGATCTGTTTATTGGTGCCGGGGAGAATCCTTATGGCTTTGGCGATGATTCAGATCTGGTGGGTCCGATGGAGCGTTTGATTCATGTTGAAGAACTGCTGCCAGAGATTTGCACGCTGGATTGCGGATCATATAATTTCGGCGAGGGATCGCTCGTATACGTCTCTACTCCCGATATGTTGCGAGCAGGTGCGAAGCGGATTCAGGCGCTGGGTGTCAAGCCGGAACTTGAGGTGTTTGATAGTGGGCAGCTATGGTTTGTGAACCAAATGATCAGTGAAGGGCTTTTGGATAATCCGCCGATGATTCAGGTTTGTCTCGGCATACCCTGGGCCGCGCCAGCAGATACCAGTACGTTGAAAATGATGGTAGAGCACATGCCAGCCTCGGCGAATTGGGCAAGTTTTGGGCTAGGTGCCATGCAAATGCCGATGGTCGCCCAATCAATATTGTTAGGTGGGCATGTCAGAGTGGGCCTGGAAGACAACCTCTATCTGGAGAAGGGTGTTTTTGCAACCAATGCACAATTGGTAGATCGCGCCAGGCAAATCATTGAGCTCATGGGTTCAAATATTCTGACACCAGCGCAAGCACGTGGTGTCTTAGAGTTGGGCGAGCCAAAATGAGTCACCACGGTATCGGACAAATTGCGATAATCGGGACCGGCGTGATTGGTGCAGGCTGGACGGCGAGATTGCTTGCGCAGGGTTTCAGGGTCCTTGCCTGGGACCCATCACCCGGGTTTGAGAATCAGTTGCAGAAGTATGTTGAAACACTCTGGCCTACGCTTGAAAAGAAAGGGGTAACCGACAATGCAACACTGGATAACCTCCAATATGGTGCGTCATTGGAAGAAGCTTGCGCTAATGCAGACCTTGTTCAGGAGAGCGTGCCGGAAAGCCTGGAGGTTAAAAAGGCGGTTCATCAGCAGATTGAAGCAGCTTCGAGCCCGGAGACGATCATCGCTTCGAGTTCTTCCGGATTACTGCCCACGGACATTCAAAGTGTCTATGACCATCCCGGCCGAATGATTGTTGCACACCCATTCAACCCGGTTTATCTGTTGCCATTAGTTGAACTGGTCCCCGGGTCCGCCACATCAGAAACCACGGTTGATCGGCTGAAAACATTTTACACAAACCTGGGGATGCACCCACTGATTGTCCGTAAAGAGATAGAAGGTTATCTATCGGACAGGCTTCAAGAGGCCATGTGGCGTGAAATATTGCATCTGGTGAATGATGATATCGCCACCACCGGTGAGTTGGATGATGCCATCATCTATGGTCCCGGTCTTCGCTGGGCAATGATGGGGACCTGCCTGACATTCCATTTGGCAGGGGGTAAATCTGGCATGGCACACATGCTTGAACAATTTGGTCCTGCGCTGAAGCTACCCTGGACACATTTGAAAGCGCCAGAGCTGACAGATGAACTCATCAACAAGATGGTGAGAGGTACTCAGGAACAAGCGGGTAACCAATCCATCGCTGAACTTGAACAACTACGGGATGATTGTCTCATCGATGTGATGAGCGCCCTGAAAAAGTACCAGATAG
>CAZAZB010000137.1:0-9648 GCA_964489485.1 uncultured Pseudomonadales bacterium
GACTCAGATCAAATCTGGTGTATAATCCTGACCGATCAAGCTAATTTTTTATATCAACATCAGTTAATGTTGACTAGATATGAATTCATCAGATCGAGTCGTTGAATTCGTGCATTTTGACCCTGAGCCCTGGTTGCTTTATTACTATGACCCTGCCGAATAACAAGTTCGTCGTATCCTGCCAACAATGCGGTCTAAACGCCTTGTGTCTGCCTCATTCTCTATCCGAGAGTGAAATGGACCAGGTTGACCAGGCAGTGAAGCGTGGTAAGCCGCTGCAAAGGGGGCAAGACCTATTCCAGTCCGGGCAGAAATTTACATCAATTTATGCCGTTCGATCCGGCGCTATCAAGGCATATCACATTGATGAGAACGGAGATGAGCAGGTCATCGGTTTCTTCCTTCCGGGAGAAATACTGGCACTGGACGCCATCGACACCCAGATTCATGTCAGTTCTGCCAAAGCACTAGAGACCTCGGCGGTTTGCGAGATCCCTTACCCTCAGGTGGAAGAATTGTCACATGTCATTCACAATCTGCAGGCACATATGTACCGGTTGCTGAGTCGCGAGATCCGTCTGGATCAAGAACTACAAATGCTCTTGGGTAAAAAGACCGCAGAAGAAAGAATTGGCGCCTTTCTACTCAACCTCTCAATGCGTTATGAACAGCGAAAGTTATCATCTACACGATTCAGACTTCCAATGGCACGAACTGACATTGGTAATTATCTGGGACTTGCTGTGGAAACCGTGAGCAGAGTCTTCACCAGGTTCCAAAAGAACGGGATTTTGAAGGTAGAGGGTAAAGAGGTTGAAATTGTTGACCATAAGCAACTTTGCGAAATCTCAAATAACGATTGCCCTAAAGCCTGACCCGTATCTCCGCTGGTTTTGTAATGGAGAGCCACGCGCCGCCTATTCAACGCTGGACCTTCCGCGACACTGGTTTCTAAAAATTTGTGTCTTTAAAAGCACTGACCTTTAGAAACACACGCCTCCAGGGAAACAAAAAGGGACCAGAATTCCAGTAGAAGTGATCGCACCCTGAAACGATCTCAACACCAATTAACGAACCCAGGTCCCTATAACTTTTGCTTGCTAGCAGATGGTTCTGATTAACTAATCAGCACGGCAACAATAATGAGTGAAAGTGTCACGCCTATCAAAACGAGTACGTTGATACCGATATTTCGGAGTGTTTTTACGTCCTCGTTTGATTCAAATATCATTTATTTTCTCTGCCTTAAGCTTTAAAGAGAGTTTGCCTAAGCCAGACACCAGACTCATTGACTTAAATCAATGACTCGATGCCTTGTACCACGGATTATTCATTCAGGTTAACAAAGAGACGAATTTGATATGACTGCGAATCTTCTGGGCATCGGCCTCGATAATTCCATCGTTAGTGAGATTGGTGCAACCAGTCCCGCAAAACTCATCACGACAGACTCCTGCATCGAAGCAATTAACGTGCTAAAGCTGTGGGATATAGCGACCATTGTCATTGATGGGCAAGCGACCCAAACTTTGGATCTAGATATCGAGAAACTCCTTTCTGCAACACCTATAACAACCCAGATTGTGTTGATCACGCCTTGTGATAGCACCAGGGACACAAACAAATTGACCGGATTGGGTGTAAAACTGATCTCTGGGCCCATTTCCAGCGGCGATCTGGAACCTTACCTACACTGACCTCCCCTTACTCAATCTCCAATCAGCGAACCCTTTCCAGTTTATCCTGCCCTGATAGGTGATATGAATCGGCATAGTCTCGATGAATGATTCTTCACTGAGATGACCAAATGTGGCCTAATCGCTTCGCGCTGAAAACGGCTGAATGTCTTTAGTATCGGACGTGATTCGCCACCAGAGAACACATAATAATTTTCGTTCAATTTGATTTACCTGGCATGTGGCATTGAGGAACGGTCACGGACAGGTTAATCAGATTGAATTAGCAGATGGAGACACAAATGGCTGACACAAATACTTTCCGCGAGGAGACAAGAAACTGGTTAGCGGATAACTGTCCTGATGAAATGCGGAACCTGTCTTTTCACTGGGAGGATGCGCATGAAATTTATAGCACTCCTGAGGCAGAAGTCTGGCGGCAGCGAATGGCGGCAAAAGGCTGGATAGCACCGTCCTGGCCAAAGGAATATGGCGGCGGCGGCCTTAGCACTGAGGAGGCACAGATACTGTCACAGGAAATGGGGCTTATTAAGGCGACACCTGCCTCTTCGGGAATGGGTCTGGCAATGATTGGCCCAACCTTACTCGAATTCGGCACTGAGGATCAAAAACAGCGCCACCTACCTGCAATCTGTGATGGGACAATCCACTGGTGCCAGGGCTATAGTGAACCAGGTGCTGGCTCTGACCTGGCAAGCCTACAAACCCGGGCTGTACTTGAAGGTGATCATTTCGTGATCAATGGACAGAAAGTTTGGACTTCTGGTGCACAGCATGCGGACTGGATGTTTGCTCTGGTAAGAACAGATCCAAATGCTGCCAAGCACGACGGTATCAGCTTCGTGCTGCTGGATATGCACCAGAAGGGCGTCAGCATCAAACCAATTCAGCTAATTTCCGGTTCTTCACCATTTTGTGAGACGTTTCTGGATGATGCTATCGCTCGTCGCGATGACCTGGTGGGTGAATTGAACAAAGGTTGGACTGTCGGTAAGCGACTCCTTCAGTTTGAACGATCCGGTATTGGCGGATTGTCAGGTGGACGCCAGAAAAAGAAAAAGCCAGAGAACGAGTTCGCCAGAATTGCAAAGAAATACACCGGTGAGATTGACGGCAGGATCGCTGATGAGGACTCCCGGGAGAAAATCCTCAATCACTCAATGACGGAAAAAGCATTTCAACTAACAGCACAGCGAGTGATGCAGGAAAGCCAGTCCGGCAAAACACCTGGCGCAGCAACTTCAATCTTCAAACTGGTGGGTTCAAACCTGGCTAGAGGTGGCGCTGAACTCAAATCGGAACTCATGGGCTTTGATGGTTTAGGATGGGAAGGTGAAAGCTTCGATGAACAAGCGTTAGTCGCCACGCGTAGCTGGCTGAATTCACGCGCTGTCACCATTTATGGTGGCACCAATGAGGTCCAGATGAATATTATTGGCAAAAGAGTGTTAGGTCTTCCGGACTAACATCCGGCAGACCAATTCATCTGTCAACCTTTGCAGATGCGCTAAATAGTATTTGACCTTTGCCACCCAGAGGCACTGTGGTTCTAATCACAGCATGTGATCTTGGTCACACTATTCCAGACCCAATGACCAACCAGGGTCCTATAGTGACCGTCTGGCATTCTCTGATTCTTAGAGGCGCCCTCGATTGTTATCTTCCGCTTACAAATCTATCACAAGCGGACAAAGAGATGAGTATCAGCGTCAGGGAAAATAGCCCTCATGTGGGCAATACGCTACTGCTCCTTAGCACCCAGGGACGGTACAGCGGTCAAAAAGAATCAAATTTGATGGTCTATCGGCGCGACAACAATGACTATGTCGTCGCTGCGACAAACGAATCTGAACGATTTAAACCTGGTTGGTATCTCAATTTAAAGGAAGAGCCTGTCGTCATGATCGAGATTGGCGGTATTCAGATTCATGCCATGGCAACAACACCGGTCGGGCGAGAACGCTTGAGATTGTGGCCGCTGGTGGAAGAGATTTCATCGATAACCAGAGAGGTTTTACCTCGTGACACGGCAATCGTTGTACTTTCTCCAATGTGTTAGGGCTAGTGTTAGTGCTGCTGGTGTTTTAACGCTTCAGCACACTAATACACAATCACTTCGCCATTCATCACAATATTGAACGTGCAATAACAAGGTTCTGGATTTCGGTCGTACCATCCAGGTATTCCGCGATCTTCGCAAAAACCAGGTGCCTTGCCACTGGATGATCTTGCAATAACCCTGGTGCGCCCATTATCTGCATACAGTCTGCGATTCCTTTTAACGCGGCAGTTGTCGCAAACTTTTTAGCCTGCGCCGCCTCAACCGGCGCAGATCCAGCCTGATCAAAGGTGCTAACGGCTGCACGATAGAGTGCAGTAGCTGCAGCAAGATCAGTAGAAATATCTGCAAGGCGCCATTGAATGCCCTGCATATCAGTTATCGCCTGACCCTTGAACTGCCTACTCCGCGCAAAGTCGATTGCGTAGGAGAGTGACGATTCAAGCATGCCGCAACACATGGCAGCAACATTGATCCGCGCAATATCAATTCCAGCCAATGCGGCTTGCATGCCCCTACCTTCAGGGACGAGAAGGTTCTCGGCGGTAACCTCAACATCATGAAATGTATAGCCAGTGGTACCCAATGCATGCCCGCCCGACATCAAATACGGCTTGGAACGCAAGACGCCAAGGGTGTCAGCCGGAATAATAACCGCCAACATTCCAGATTCAGATTGCACATACACACTCAATACGTCTGCATGAATGCCATTCGATACCCATGCTTTCTCTCCGTTGATTCGATATCCTGTGTGGGTCCTTTGTGCAGTTGTTTGAATGGCACCGACATCGCTACCACCCTGCGGTTCTGTCAGTAAAAACGCACCTATTTTTTGTCCCGATAGAAGCCCGGGCAAAAAAACTGACTTCAGTAGCGCGTTCCCTGATGTCGCAATCGCAGCGGCCAGATTATTGTGGACAACCAGCGCAAAAGCACACGCCATGTCGACTCTGGCAATTTTTCTCAGGATGCTCGTTAGACCAATGATTCCCACATCCGAACCGCCGCAGTCCCTGGGGACAATGATGCCCGTCAGACCATAATCCGCAGCATGGATAAACACCTCACGCGGCATTTTCTGATCTACTTCCCACTGGCGACAGCCTGGGCTCACAATCTTTTCGACAAACTCATCAGTTTGCGCAAGCAAGGTCTCTAATATGTCCAAATTCTTCCCCTCATTTTTGTGCATCGATATAGGCTAATCTCCATACTACTGATCGACTCAGATACCCCTTCTCTTGCTACACTCTCCTGATACACTATGCCGCTAATACACCCCCGACTATTCGGGATGCAACCATTTTGGGAATAAACTGATGGAAGTTACTCATGCAGTAGCAGCCCGGCGATCAATACGGGCCTATTTGAACACACCCGTACCCGACGAACTAATCGTGAAACTGCTTAAAAAAGCAGCGAGAGCACCATCCGGCGGTAATGTTCAACCCTGGAGGATCTATGTCGTTAATGGCGACTCCATGGTTCGTTTTAAACAATTCGTCGCGACAAAAACTGAACCTGAAACCGCGGCGTACGACATCTATCCAAAAAACATCAAAGAGCCTTACCGCTCTTCACGATTTAAGGTCGGAGAGGATATGTACAACCTTCTTAATATACCTCGAGACGACCGTTCTGCCAGAATAAAAAGACTGATGGAAAACTACCAGTTCTTTGGCGCACCGGCCGCGATCTTTTGTTACACAGACGAACAAATGGGTCCGCCGCAATGGTCTGATCTTGGCATGTTTTTACAGACATTTATGCTCCTGGCGACAGAGGCAGGCCTGGGAACCTGCGCGCAGGAAGCCTGGTCGACCAAACCAGAGACGGTCCGCCAGTTTATCGGTGCGCCAGATGAACAGACCATCTTCTGTGGCGTCGCGATTGGCTACAGCGACACAGATGCGCCCGTTAATCGACTTATCAGTGAACGTGAGCCGCTGGATGTATTTACGACATTCATCTAACAGGTCGTTGAGAACGGCGAACCGGCAGGGTGCAAAATCCTGGACAGGATCTTCTATAAGAGCTTCTATAAGATCAGGGCATACCCAGTTCTCCGCTGAAGGTTCTCATTGAAATATTGGATGACTCAGGTCAATACCTCTACATAGAACGACGATATAATCTGCTACCCAAATGATTGGAGAAATGAGACATGACAAACAAGCTCGAGAGTGTCTGGGAAGACCTGAAAACCCAACGCGATGAACTACAAGTTCAAATTCACCTGGCGCAAGCTGACCTGAGAGAAGAACTCGAATCCCTCGAACCCAAATGGAACAAAGCGCAGGAGAATTTCGAAGAACTCAAGCAGGAAACTGAAGAAGCAGCACAAGATCTTAAAAAGGCACTATCGGTTATCGCTGAAGAGCTTTCCTCGGCCTACAAGAATATCAAAACCCGAATCCACGACCAGGACTAAACATCCTGCGTCAAATTCTCACCTTCAACAGAGGACTATATGGAACCATTTCCCCACACCTATTCAGTGACGGCTTCCGAGTCTGAAGAACTTGTCTGCATCCAATCCCCAGGCATTACTACGCTGCACACAGCAGCGCCAGCTGAATTTGGAGGTCCGGGTAACCAGTGGTCTCCCGAGACATTATTTGCGGCGTCGATCGCCGATTGCTTTATTCTGACATTCAAGGCAATCGCCAGCGCTTCCAAATTCTCTTATACTCATCTGAGCTGCCAAGTCGATGCCGTACTCGAACGGCCAGATCGACTCACCCGGTTTACCCAGGTGACAATCAAGCCATCATTGATGATTAACGATCCAGCCGATGAGGAAAAGGGGATTAAGCTGCTTGAAAAAGCTGAAGCGGCTTGCCTTATTACCAACTCACTGACCGCCAGGCTCACGCTAGAGATAGCCGTCTCAGCGTCCTGACAGGCGATCAAGAGCCACTCTTTTCCCGTCGAAACAGGGAAAAAGAGGCATATTCGTCAGTCCGAGAACACAGGCATTGCGCCCATTTCCCACAGAATAACAGTGGCGCCGAGTAAGGCAGCACACATTACTAAACCAACACCTACCATCGCACTGGCAAACAAAAACCCTCGCTCTTCTGGAATCTGCATCACGATCGGCACACCGATATACAACAAATACACTGAATAGCCGGCAGCAGCACAACCCAAAATAATGTCAAGCCAGAGAATTGGATAGAACCCAGTCAACCCACAGACAAAAAGTGGCGCGCATGTATAGGCAGCAATTGCCATTCCTTTGTTAATGGTTGAGGTGTGTGCTTCGTAAGTTTCAGACATCCAATGCACCATATAGCCCAACACTGTCACACCAACGAGGATGGCAAGATAGAACAACACAATGATTGGCTGCGCACTTTCTTGGGTGAGTCGAATGGTTCGGCCTCCAATGGTCCAACCAATTTCCGTCGACCCGAAGTACCATGCAATGGGTGGCAAGAGACCGATAATCAAGACAAACTTGAAAAAATGTCCGAGGGCACTGTCATGATCGTCACGAATTTTCCCCCATTCTTCTCGCGGGTAAAAAAGAATGCCAATCAAGTGTTTCATACTAAACCTCCCAGGTTACTTCGGATCTCGATCTTCAAATAAAATTCTGTGTGCTTCTTTTTCAAGGTCTTCAAACTGTCCATTGCGCACGGACCAGATAAATGCCCAAATAGCTATCACTATGATAACAAGGCTGATGGGTATGAGAATAAAGATGACTTCCACCATCACACCCTGATTAATCTGTTGGAATTCAAAACAACCATCACGGAACTCAGCGACATCCCAAGTGCCGCCATCCAGGGCTCAAGAATACCGGCTACCGCCAAAGGAATGACACAAATATTGTAAGCGACGGCCCATATTATATTTTCTGAAATAATACGTTTTACACGTTTTGCATACTTTATGGCCAAAACCAATGACATTAAATTATTCGAAAGCAATGTTGCATCCGCAGAAGTTTGCACAAAAACATCAACAGGACTGACAGCAACAGAAACATCCGCTATCCCCATGGCCGCTGTATCATTTATCCCATCACCAACCATCAATACCCGTTCATTGTCTTTCTGTTTCCGGGAAACAAAATCCACTTTCGACTGGGGGGACAACCCGACCATTGCTTCGTCTATTCCCAACAAGTGTCCCAGGTTGATCCCTTGCTGAGATTGATCACCTGTCAACAGGCTCGTTTTACATCCCATTGCTGTCAGCTCCTCGACCATCTGCCGGGCTTCAGCTCTGATGCGATCTTCATATCTGAACCAGGCGAGAGGTTTATCGCTGGCTAACAGCACCCACATACCTTCGTCTTCAGGGTTTGGGCAACTCGTTTGCATAGCAAAGGCTGGCTTACCCAGCCGATATTCCCTACCCTCGATGAAGCCAAGAACTCCCTCACCCGGCAGAATTTCACGTCCTTTCACCTCCAGAGAGGGTGACCCAAACGCGAGTGCAAGAGGGTGTTTGCTGGTTTTCTCCAAAGATGCGGCGATGCTCATCGCCTCGCTTTTGTTAATGTCACCCGCAAGCTGAACTTCCACTATCTCAAGATTTCCCTGTGTCAACGTCCCTGTCTTATCAAAGGCAATGGACGTAACACCTGCCAGGCGTTCTAGAAATGCGCCATGACTAACAACAATCCCTTGCCTGCGCAGGGTCGTCGCTGCAATGGTGTAGGCAATCGGCGTTGCCAGGGAAAGTGCGCAGGGGCAAGACACAACCAATACAGTCAACGAAACCAGAAACCAGAGCTCCGACCCTTGAAGGTACCAATAGGAACCGCTAAACAGAGCAAGCAACAATACCGATCCGACAAAATAGCGCGCGATACGATCTGCCACGATCGAAAAAGGCGGTTTGTATTGGACCGATTGCTGATACAACTCGGAAATTCTGTTAATGACAAATTCGGAAGTCGGCACCAGAGTCTCAATGACAAGTGTTCCATCAAGATTTATTGACCCTGCCAGGACCCGGTTACCTTGACTCTTGGACACCGGATGAACCTCTCCAGTAAAAGCAGATTCGTCGGCACTGGACTTACCCGAGATCACCAATCCATCTACCGGTATTGATTCCCCGGGGTTCACATAAACCACTACACCCATTACCAGTTCTGTCGTGGCAATAAACTGTTCAGGGTCAACAGCTGTTCGTGCCGCAGTTGGTAGCAGATGCTCTGTTAGATTGCGACTTTGTTGGAATTGACTTCGAGAGCCTGCTTCAATGTAGCGACCCACCAGCAAAAAGAAGGTGAACATGCAAACTGAATCAAAATAAACTTCAGGCTGATAAGTCACCGTGTGAAATAAACTAAGGAAATAAGCCGTTAAAATAGCCAGAGAGACCGGCACATCCATACCGAGTGTACGATTCCGAATGTCGCGAAATGCCCCCTGGTGAAAAATAGATGCACTGTAGAGCGCGACCGGTGTCGCGAGTGCCAGACTGGCCCACCGGAACAAAGCAGCATAAGCATCGTCCATACCATCATCACCGGCAACATAGGTCGCTATCGCGAACATCATCACCTGCATCATGCCAATACCGGCAACACCAAGGCGTGAAAGCAGTGACTTTCTTTCTTGTCTAAGAACAGCCTCTAGCCCACCAGTTTCATCTGGACTGATGGTATAGCCCAATGACTCAACAAGTGAAACGATATTGGTGACAAGTGATTTCTGGCTGAATTCTACATGTACCCGCTTTTCAGAAAGATTCACATCGACAGAGAGTACACCGTCCAGGTGCCGGAGATTTTTTTCAATTAGCCAGGTACAAGCAGCGCACCTGATGTCCGGCACAATGACAGAAATCGAGAAGTGACTATTACCAAGAGACCTGATGCTGCTATTGAACTTGATTTCATCTTGTCTGACTTTCTGAAAC
>CAZAZB010000138.1:0-9595 GCA_964489485.1 uncultured Pseudomonadales bacterium
GACAAGCCTGATTGGCCAGATTTTCCCTTAATTTTCGTCAAATATGTCCAATATTTTCCTTAAATTATGGAAAAATCTGACTCAATCAGTCGAGCCCTCGCTACGGCTCCTATTCTCGGTCAAGCTCCTAGTGTATCCGCACTGAATGGCAGGATGAAACCCCTACATTTATTGGACAAATGCGCTGCATTGCCGGATATTGCATATATCGGAACAATATCTCTGGTGGAATCTATGCCCATCGAGGTAGAAAATATAATAAAAAAGGATGTTGGGTTTGATTGATGGAGATGGTTATCGCCCTAATGTTGGCATTATTGTAGCCAATGATCGTGGCCAGGTTCTCTGGGCGCGTCGTATCGGCCAGGATGCCTGGCAGTTCCCGCAAGGGGGAATTGATGCGAATGAGTCGGTGGAAGATGCTTTGTATCGGGAGCTAAAAGAGGAAACGGGCCTCAATTCGGATCAGGTAAAGATTGCCGGATCCACGCGCGGGTGGCTTCGGTACAAACTACCTCGACGAATGTTACGACAGAATAATTCATCGTTTATTGGGCAGAAGCAGCGCTGGTATCTGTTGAAAATGTTGGCAGATGATGACGCGGTTTCATTCAAACATTCCCCCACACCGGAATTTGATCACTGGCGATGGGTGAGCTACTGGTATCCGCTGGGTCAGGTTGTTTCTTTCAAACAGGAAGTCTACAGAAAGGCCTTGAAAGAGCTGGCACCCGGTATTTCAAAGTGTCTTGCCTATCATGCTTGAAACACTCCGCCGCGTTACCCAGGAAGTCAATTCTGCCAAGGATCTTAGTACTGCCCTGGATATCATCGTTGACCGTGTGCGGGCAACCATGGCAACAGAGGTCTGTAGTGTCTATTTGCTTGATGAAGAAAATGGCCAGTATGTGTTTATGGCGACAAGGGGGCTGAATTCCAATGCGATTGGCAAGGTGAGGCTGGAATCGAGTGAGGGACTGGTTGGCCTCGTTGTTGAAAGAGCCGAACCGGTTAATTTGGAAGATGCACATAGTCATCCGCGCAATCGCTACGTGAAAGAAATCGGAGAAGATCGGTTTCATTCTTTTCTGGGTGTTCCCATTATCCATTCAAGGAAAGTGCTCGGTGTTATTGTTGTCCAGCAACAACAGTCCCGTCGCTACGATGAGAGTGAAGAAGCATTTCTCATCACACTTTCCGCACTTCTGGCCGGTATCATCGCCAGCGCTCAGGCAACCGGGGCACTGACCTTAACGTCTTCAAAAAAGAGAAAAGCGACAAAATTCGAAGGGATTTCCGGAGCGCCGGGTGTGGCTATTGGCACTGCGGTCACCATCTATCCCAGAGCAAAGCTTGATAATGTACCGGTCCGTCGTGCCCGTAAAGTAGAGCAGGAAATTTCACTTTTTGAGAGTGCCGTAGAGACCACGCGGGAAGAAATTCGTAGAACATCGCGAAAGTTGGCTGATCGACTGGGTCCGGAGGAGCTTGACCTGTTTGAGGCCTATCTTCATATACTTGATGATGCTGCAATCAGTGGTGAAGTCATTGTGCGTATCCGGAAAGGAGAATGGGCACAAAGTGCGCTGAGTAAGGTCATTCTGGAGCATGTCGCTAATTTTGAGACCATGGAGGATGACTACCTACGAGAACGTGGTGCAGATGTAAGGGATCTTGGCACGCGCGTGCTGGCAAGTTTACAGACGAGTGATAAACGAAAACCAAGATATCCGAAGAAAACGATCCTGGTGGGTGAAGACTTAGCACCGGCCGACCTTGCGATGGTGCCGCGGGAAAGGCTCGCAGGATTTGTTTCCGTCAAAGGTTCGGGCAACTCTCATGTTGCCATTCTGGCAGAGGCCATGGGTGTACCTACCGTTATGGGCGTTGAGGAATTGCCCGTTAAGTTGGTCGATGGTAAACCCATGATTATAGACGGGTTTCAGGGGGCAGTGATTACTCACCCCTCGCAAGAACATCTCGAATACTACCAGCGGGTTGCAAAGGAAGAAGCGACGCTTGTTGAAGGGCTTGAAGAACTCAAAGGTAAACGCTGTGTGACGCCGGATGGACATCGGGTTCGCCTCTGGGTTAATACCGGACTCATGACGGATGTCGCGAGATCCCTTGACCGCGGTGCCGAGGGGGTTGGACTCTATCGCACGGAAGTGCATTTTATGATGAGCGATACGTTCCCCACAGAGGAAGAACAACGCTTAATTTATCGTGAACACCTGCTGGCTTTCGCGCCCAAGATGGTCACGATGCGGACATTGGATATCGGCGGGGACAAGTCCTTGCCTTATTTTCCCATCTCGGAGGCGAATCCTTTTCTCGGCTGGCGAGGTATTCGCGTCACGCTGGATCACCCGGAGATTTTTATTGCGCAGATTCGCGCCATGATTAAGGCTAATGAAGGCATCGATGCCCATCTTCGTATTATGTTGCCCATGATCAGCAGCCTCGCCGAGGTTGATGAGGCCAAGGGCCTGATTCAGAAATGTTATGCGGAATTGGTTGAAGAGGGTGTCAGGGTCAAGATGCCTGATATCGGGGTCATGATTGAAGTGCCCGCGGCTGTCTATCAAGCACGGGAAATCGCGCGACGCGTGGATTTTTTGTCTGTGGGGAGTAATGATCTTATTCAATACATGCTTGCAGTTGATCGTAACAATTCCCAGGTGGCAGGGCTTTACCAGGAGTTCCACCCATCAGTATTACATGCGCTGCAGCAGGTTGTAGACGCTGCCCATATAGAGGGCAAGCGGTTGGGGATATGCGGCGAAATGGCGGGCAATCCCTCCGCAGCACTGCTGTTAATGGCGATGGGGTACGATGTCCTGTCCATGAATTCCCCGAATTTGTTGCTGGTAAAACGAGCTCTCACGACGATATCGCTACGAGACGCCAAGGAGATCTTGTCTGCCGTCATGAAGATGAGCGATGCAACAACGATCAAGGATTATGTCGATGACAAGATGAGAGAAGCAGGGCTTGGGCAGATTGTGCGCTTCAAACGCTACTAGTCATCAAGACGAGTTGCGAAAACAAGCGACTCATACGAGCTAATTGCCATTGTGTTGTAACCCTCATGAAACCCGCAGTCGATAGCTCGATAGTTGATCTGGTTGCCCGCTTTCTGTGAATCCCTGCTCCTGAAAGAACACTTCTCCCGGATGTGTAATCGTGAGAACTGAAGAGGCGCAGGTGCCATACTCGGCGGTGGTAATAAAACTATTCGAATAGGCAGACCCGTCTCCAGTATCGGTCAGGAGGCTGAAGAGGTTTTTGTGCAGTGTCGTCAAATCCGGGTGATTCGATACCAGCTCCGCCAGTGCTTGTTGCCCCTTGCCAACTTTTGGCCAGTCACAGTTTAGCAATTGGTTACTCAGACCATAAAACCCGGGTGCCAGCTTACGGTGGTCCGTTTGCCCGTCGCTGTTCCTATTGCTGTAGTAGTAGGTATCGATACCATCGTCAATGATGAGATTAAAGCCGCGATAATTTGCTGATTCACTTTCAACCTCCTGCAAGTATTCTTCAGGCGCGATTGTTGTTGTCAGAAAATTTGTCGGGAGGTCTCCCCGTGAGCGAGGCGGAATAGGTTCAGCTGGTACTTCCTTAAAATTGGTCACTGCCGCAAATCGACCTGATGTCGATAGTCCGAGCCAGGTTCCGCCCATTTGAAGATCCCTCCCCGCGAGTATGCCGGGTTTGTCTTGCCAATAATCAACCCGACTGGCGGGTCTGCCATAGAATTCATCACGGTTTGCCGCAACAACAAGCCGAAGTTCCGGGTTGGGCCGTACGGCAAAGAGGATTAGACACATAGATTCAGGTTTTTGGTGGAGATTGAAAGCAGGGGAGTTTATCAGAGCCTCAAGTTGCTGGATAATGCGCCTTTCGCAAAATGAGAAAGCACCATGTGGCACTACCCTCAATTTGATCCTGTCGCCATCAGTCTTGGTCCACTGAGTATTCATTGGTATGCACTGAGTTATCTGGTGGGTATCTCCCTTGCCTGGTGGATGCTTGGCGTTAAAAGTCGCCGACAGAAGCTCGGCTGGTCGGACGAAGAAATCTCGGACATCATGTTCTACGCCGTGCTTGGTATTATTCTGGGCGGCAGAATTGGCTATATGCTTTTTTATGGTTATGCTGCGCTCGCTGACAACCCTTTGTTGATTTTTCAACTCTGGAAAGGCGGTATGTCTTTTCATGGCGGCATGATTGGTGTTTTTGTCGCCTTGTTTCTCTACGGGAGAAAGCACCACCGTTCCTTCTTTGAAATTTCAGATTTTGTGGCACCGGTTGTGGCGCTGGGCCTGGGTAGTGGCAGGATCGGGAACTTTATCAACGGTGAATTGCCTGGCCGTGTGACCGATGTACCCTGGGCGGCAATCTATCCGGGCGACCTTGTTGGGCGACATCCCTCAAGTCTCTACCAGGCATTGCTGGAAGGTCCTGTGTTGTTCGCCATTCTTTGGATCTATTCATCCAAACCAAGACCGCAGATGGCCGTGTCCGGATTGTTTCTAGTCTCTTATGGCATTCTTAGAATGGTCTCCGAACTATTCCGTGAACCCGATGGTCACATAGGATTCATCGCTTTTGACTGGATAACACAAGGACAACTACTCTCGCTACCGATGGTATTATTCGGGTTGACCTTTTTGCTGATGAGTTATCAGGCTGACACGAACACGAAGAAAAACGAATACCCAAACAAAAAGAAAAGCAAAAACACTAGACGCCGATAATACAATACCAACGGAACTGAAAGTCGACGACATTCCTCCTAACCAATATCAAACCGATAGCAAGAGAATTTATGATCATTAAACCAAAAATAAGAGGCTTTCTTTGCACAACGGCACACCCGGATGGTTGCGCTGTCGATGTCCAGCAACAAATAGATTATGTACTGGATCAGGGTGAGATCAAGGATGGCCCGAAACGTGTGCTCGTCATCGGTGCTTCCGGCGGCTATGGACTGGCATCACGCATCACCGCTGCGTTTGGTTGTGGTGCCTCGACCATCGGCGTCTTCTTCGAGCGACCCGCTGCCGGTAAGCGCACGGCTTCCCCTGGCTGGTACAAGACGGCTGCATTTACAGAAAAGGCGACCCGCGCCGGTTACTACACAAAGAATATCAATGGCGATGCTTTTTCACAGCCATTAAAAGACGCAACGATTGAACTGATCAAAGAAGATCTGGGTCAGATTGATATGGTTATCTACTCTCTTGCCGCACCGGCGCGACAACTTAAAGATGGCTCGGTCGTTCGCTCGGCATTAAAGCCAATCGGCGAGCCGTTTGACGGAACCACGGTTGACTTCAACACAGGTGAGTTGCGCTCCATCAGCCTCGAACCAGCGAGTCCGGAAGAAATCTCTGATACGGTGAAAGTGATGGGGGGTGAAGATTGGGAACTGTGGATCCACGCCTTATTGGATGCAGGTGTACTTGCCGATGGCTGTATCACCACCAACTATACTTACCTGGGTAGTGAAGTCACCTGGCCTATCTATTTTCACGGAACCATCGGTAAGGCAAAGGAAGATCTAGATCGTGCCAGTGCTGCACTTTCCGAGCCGATGGCAACAGTCAATGGCATCGCACATGTTGTGGTGATGAAAGGTTTGCTCACCCAGGCAGCATCCGCGATACCGGGCATGGCTGTCTACTTGTCGTTACTGTTTAGAGCAATGAAAGAAGCAGGAACGCACGAAGGATGTGTCGAGCAAACCACGCGACTTTTCTTGACCCAATTGTTTTCCAACGGGGCCCTGCGTGTGGATGATGGGCAACGAATTCGTATGGATGAACTTGAGCTGGACCCTGATATTCAAAGATATGTTAAGGATAACTGGACCAGGGTCACAGATGAAACATTGAATGACCTGACAGATTTTGAAGGTTATCGTCAGGCATTTTTTCAAATGCATGGTTTCGGGTTCAATGGCGTTGACTATGAGGCTGATGTTGATCCTGTGCGTGAAATGACTTTGGCGTATGGTGATCAGGAGTCATTGGCCTGACGAAAACGCCATGGCGTTGCATGACATTTCCTACTGATATTTAGGCCGTATCTTCTGTTCGCCTGTGTGTCGTCTGCCATGCTGTTGACATGGCAGACATTAACCCCTTCAATCACCTGATCCAGGAAACTTACCCAGTGCGAATTTGCGCCTATTATGCGGCGCTGGCCATTTTGTGCAGTAAGATCATTGAGGCGGGCAGTTCTTCCTGGGTCATCTGGTTAATGTTTTTGCTTCTACTCTATCCCCACCTGATACATTTTTCCTTCGGCTACCTTCGCAACTCGGCAAGGGGTGCTCGCATGGCTATGTTACTCGATGGATTTATCATCGGCATGCTCATTGTGGCCGTGGAATTCAGCACGCTCGCAACGGTTGCTTTTGTCGGTGGACTGGTGATGGGTACGCTTGTAATAGCAAAGCCGATTTATCTCCTGGCCAATATGGCCAGTATGGGCGGCTCTCTTCTCTTCATGATTGTGCTGGTAGATCCGAGTTTCAACCTGGATGGATGGGTAATGACCAACTTTTTGGCGGCATTGTTTATTGTTGGTTATGGAGGGCTAATTGCGTCTTTGAGCTTTGTTGAAACAACAGAGCTGGATGGCAGAAGGCGGGCAACTGATCAGGATCGATACTTGTTGCAGGGAACTTACGACAAATTACGACCCTATGTTTCCCCCCAGCTTGTTCGCTCTCTTCAGCTATCAGACGAAATCACAACGATCAGAAAACCCATCACCGTTTTCTTCTCGGATATCGAGGGGTTCACAGGACTCATGGATAAATTTCCAGAGATGTTAATGACGCAATTGCTGAATGAGTACCTGGATGTGATGACTGACATTGCCATAGCATACGGTGGAACAGTGGATAAATTTATCGGTGATGGTGTGATGATTTTGTTTGGTGCGCCGATCTCTAATGATGCCATGGCGGATGCTAACAATTGTGTGCGGATGGCGATTGAGATGCAGGTAAAACGGGAGCAGCTCTGCCAAAGATGGTGTTCAGAGGGCGTGGTAACCGGGCTGCATGTTCGAATGGGAATCCATTCTGGCTATGGCGCCGTTGGCAATTTTGGCTCGCGACAACGAATGGACTACACGGCAATTGGCGGGGTCGTCAATCTTGCGAGTAGGCTGGAAAGCGCAGCGAGTAAGGATCAGATCCTTATTTCCGGAGATACCTGGAAGCTGGTCCAGAATGCGATTGATGGTACCCCCATGGCACCGATTAGGGTGAAGGGCATAGAAAGGGAGATTCCAGTCATCTCCGTATCCCACGTTCAAAAAGTAAAGAATGCATCCGTTGGTGTCGGCTTCAGGTTGTTGAGCACGGGATGAGTTCCACAGGTATAATTCGCGCATTGAGACATTAATGGAATACCTATGGACGCGGCACTACAAAACTCGACATTTCTGAAGGCCTGCCGAGGTGAAAAAACGGATCACACACCGATCTGGTTGAATCGGCAGGCTGGTCGCTATATGAAGGAATATCATGAGGTCAAAGGGTCAACCAAGAGTCTCGATTTTTTCAAGACACCTCATTTGGCGGCGCAGGTGACCTGCGATGCGCAGCGGATTCTGGGCGTGGATGCTGCGATTTTGTTTGCCGATCTTCTCCCCATTCTTGAACCTATGGGGCTGGATCTCGATTATCTGCCTGGTGTTGGGCCAATCATCAGCAACCCAATTCGTAGCCTCGATGATATCGATGCAGTGAAGATACAGGCAGCCGCAGATGTCATGCCCTACATAGCGGAAGCGATCAAACTTATCCGTGAAGAACTGCCATCAGATATTCCGCTTATTGGTTTTGGCGGTGCACCCTTTACACTCGCCTCCTATGCTATTGAAGGCAAGGGCTCGCGAAACTATGTCTATGTGAAACAACTAATGTATGGCGACGCAGGGGCGTGGAATGAGCTGATGAGAAAGATCACCATCAACGCAATCGATTACATGAACTACCAGATCGATGCGGGTGTTCAAGCTATTCAAATATTCGATAGCTGGATTGGTTGTTTGTCACCCGCCGATTATCAAACCTATGTATTGCCACACAGTCAAAAACTCATTAAGAGTATCTCTGGCCGCGTACCCATTATTCATTTCGGCACAGGTAACGCTACTTTGCTCCCGCTCATGGCGCAGGCTGGCGGTGATGTGATGGCACTGGACTGGCGAACCCCTCTGGTAGAAAGTTGGGACAAGATTGGCACAACCGCAATACAAGGCAACATGGACCCTATTGTTCTTTGTTCAGATCGCACGACGGTTGAACGGACAGCGAAAGTGTTGTTGGATGAAGTTGCGGGACGGCCTGGCCATATTTTTAATCTAGGCCATGGCATCATTCCTGAAACACCTGTCGACAACGTCAAGGCACTGGTAAATTTTGTTCAGGAATATAGATACAAGGATTGAAGCTTGTTGTGGTTCTGGTTGTGGTTCTAGCGGGTGATTGGCCCGAAGTCATCATCCGGGTAATGACAGATATCAGCATCGTCTCTGCGGGAACCCACGACCAGAAATGTACCGGCTGATCTTGAATGGTTAACCAGATGATGCCCGTTTGCAACACCCGCAGGAAAGGCCGCGAACGACCCCTCAATCAATTCGCTGGCACCGGCATTGTCTACCAGCGTCAATTCACCCGATAAGATGTAAATAAATTCGTCTTCACCTTCATGCCAATGGCGGAGTGCAGATATTGACCCAGGTGCCAGCGTGACATGGTTTACACCGAAATGAGTCAGATCCGTCGGCTTTGATAGTCTCGCCTCGTGCCTTCCCGCGAGCAAGTCTTCTTTTATCCAACCGGGTGGTGCGCCGACGGTGGTGGCAACCTTAGATAAATGACTAATATGTGTGCTCATTTTCAATCCTTTAGTTTTCTACGATTTCAAGGGAAGGTTAACCAGATGACATCAAGATGGTGCTAACGCTTCCTTGCGCTGCAACTAAACGAGTTGATAATCTAACGATCTGAGCCAAAGGTTTTCATCTTGCTATACAGTTGAACCACGCGATTTCCTTGCAGGACCAAAAAAATTGAAACGAGTAAAACTATCGCGTAGCCGTAGTTTATCCCGCCTCCGCCTAAAAGCTGTCCAAAAAAGATTGCCGCGCTTCCAAGAAACCAATAGATACCTATAAGAAATGTGCCCGCACGGATGAAACCGGTTTCCGTCAACGCTTGTGAGGAACGTGTTTCTGATGAGCGTGATTCAGGAACTAATCTTCGAGCCAGCCCTGGCGCCAGGATCCAAAGAACAATACCAAATAGAGATGTAGATAACCAAAAAATGAGCAGGAAAAGATCTGCAATGCTTAAGTTTGTGGATTCCCAAAAAGCTGATGCCAGCGTTAGCGGCATCATGTCCATCATGGATCGGGCGAACAGGTAAATCGCCAGGATTCGAATGACAATTATAGTAACAGGGTTTTTTTTCATAGTGCAGCCAATAGAACGCTAAGGTTTCACGTCGTAAGTCATTTATAGATCTAAAAACCCCTAATAGATCCCCCCAAAATACCCTAAATC
>CAZAZB010000139.1:0-9527 GCA_964489485.1 uncultured Pseudomonadales bacterium
GAATAACCCTGACTATACACACAAGGTTCTTGAATACTCCCAGAAAATGCTGTCGTGGCGAATGAACCACGATGAGCAAACATTAACCCACCTGGCGTTAACCGATGAAGGTGTCGTATCTCGCCCCACGAATCGATACTAGCAGGGGCGATTACCGCGCTGCGCAAGTAAAACAACTCGTACAGCATTTAACTGTCAACATTTAATAGTAAACATTTAGCAATAAACATTTAGCATCAAACATTTAGCAACAAACATTTAGCAATAAACATGGAAAGCTAAGCCCTGTTACACTCGATCAACCACCAAGAGAAGAATTAATGTCAGCAGCAGAGTTATATTCATCTAAATACCGCAACTATGCCCTTGGCGTACTTTTTCTAGGGTATGTTGTCAACTTTGTTGATCGCTCAATCCTGGCGATTTTACTCGAGCCCATTAAACACGATCTTGCACTAACAGATACTCAACTCGGATTACTCGGCGGCCTTGCCTTTGCCATTTTCTATACCACCATGGGGCTTCCCATCGCTGCGCTTGCAGATCGTTGGAGCCGGGTCAAGATTCTTTCAATTTCGATTATTATCTGGAGCGCGATGACCGCAGCCTGTGGACTCGCATCCAATTTCATCATGTTATTACTGGCACGAATCGGTGTGGGTGTCGGCGAAGCGGGTGCCAGCCCACCTTCTCACTCCCTGATCTCAGATTATTTTCCTATCGAAAAACGTGCAACTGCCCTGTCTATCTATGCTCTGGGCATTCCATTTGGCTCAATGGTAGGTAATTTTGTCGGCGGCTGGGGCGCGCAAGAATTTGGATGGCGAATCACCTTCTTCCTCGTTGGTGTACCGGGTATCTTTGTTGCACTACTGGTCTGGTTGACGCTGAAAGAACCACCCAGGGGACTATCGGAGGTCAAGACGGCTAACGTCAAGACAACCGATACCCCAGCCCCCAGAGTTAAGGAAGTGATGGCCTTCTTATGGGAGCGCAAATCATTTCGACATCTCGGTATTGCTGCCGGGCTGCATGCTTTTGTTGGCTACGGAGCCGGTACCTGGAATGCCCCCTACCTGATTCGCAGCCACGAAATGCCCATCACAGAAGTAGGTTCCTGGCTGGCACTCATTTCAGGCATCGGCGCCATTGGTACTTTTGCCGGTGGCTATGTAGCAGACCACCTCTCTGATAGAACAGGCGACCGCCGTTGGTATTTCTGGGTGCCAGGCATTGCAACTGTCCTGATGGTTCCCTTTCAGTTCGTTGCCTATCTCAGCGACGGGATGTGGTCGGTTATTCCTTCTCTTTTCGTCGTCTCTATTCTTGGTGGTATGTACCTGGGTCCATCCTTTGCGATGACACAAGGACTGGTGACGCTGCGCATGCGTGCAGTGGCTTCAGCGATTTTGCTGTTCATGCTAAATATCATCGGCATGGGGCTTGGCCCCTACTTTGTGGGCATTGCCAGTGACATGCTTGCTCCCGCATACCAGGTCAGCTCACTACGCTATGCCCTTTGTCTGGCTGTGCTAGCCAATATTTGGGCCGCTGCTCACTATATGTTTGGCGCCACAACATTGCGCGGCGACCTGGAGAAAACAGAAGCGTTGAACCTGGCGCCGGTCTCGAACTAAGACGTGTCTGTTCGGGTCCAGTGACTAAGAAAGGGTTTCCACCGCCTCGGCAATCAGTTCTTCCATAACCTGTTCGACCGTTTTCACTTCATTGAACCAACCGATACCTTGTCCTGCCGCTGAATGAACAAGGGGTTCAATTTCGTGCTCATTTATCGCGCCCAGGAGATCGCCTACAAGAATGTCCTGGAAAGGCATTTTTAATGGCGCCGGTGCATCATCAGCGGACCATGCCATACTCCAGGCAGATCGAATCTGGCGGAGTGTTTTACCGCTATCTGCCCGGGAGATAACGGTGTCGCTAGCGCCAGCCTCCAGTAATTTTCGTTGATTGATCGGCGACATCTCATCTTCATGGTCTTTGGTGGTTAGCCAGGCTGTACCAATCCAGACACCCACAGCACCCAACATCAACGATGCGGCAATATGCCTGCCCGTGGCAACACCACCAGCAGCAAGAACCGGCAACCCCTCGGCCGCATCAACTATTTGTGGAATCAGGGAGAAGGTACCAATCTGACCGGTGTGTGCCCCGGCGTCGTAGCCCTGGGCAACAATCAGGTCAATCCCCGTTTGCATCGCCCGTTGAACATGATGCGGACTGCCCACGAGGGCGCAGGTTTTTTTACCCATCGCCTTCGCTCGATCCATTGCCCGGGGCGGCGCACCGATACCGCAGGCAAAGAGATCCACATCTGATGCCATTATTGCATCAAGCTGACGATCCTCCATTTCAGTAGAGCGAACAAATCTTGACCGCATGCCCGGCTTTGTCGCTTTTGGTACCTGATACTTTTCAATAATCTTCTTAACAAAATCACGATGACCCTCCGGGATTTCCGCTTCGATGGCATCTCGATTGTCCTTTTCCGGCATGCCAGGCGGCATCACCAGATCTATACCGAAGGGTTTATCCCCTACTGCTGCACGAATCTTGACCATGGCTTCTTCAATTTCTTCCGGTGTTGATCGCGTACCGCCAAAAACACCGAGACCACCGGCATTGGTTATACCAATCACCGCATCCACGCTGTGGGCGAAACCGAATACAGGATACTTAATGCCATATTCTTCGCAAATCGATGTTCGTAATTTTTCAGACATCAGCAGGTCAGTCATTTGATTTTACCCATTCTTTTTCTCACCAATGAGAGTTAGTCATTCATTGTGGTTAACCTATCATCACGTCGATACCGGGGCCAGAGATGTGGCTAATTTCCCTCCGGAAATGTAGATCACTGCGGCCATTTCCTTCGTAAGCGACTGTTTTATATACCTAACATATTGACCAGGTGTCTTGTGTTGGCTATAAACACGCTAGGGTCAGGAACTGGCTACAGTATCGCAGAGGTCAGTCATTCTCAATTCGCCTTCCCGGGTTTGAGCACCCAAATCAAGCGCTTGTTTCAAACGCTGTCTGGCATCGTCCGTTCGCATCGTCTGTTGAAACAGATGTGCTTCTTCAAGCAAACCTTCTTCAATTGGCATTTCTGCATTGTTAACAGACATTTTGCAGAGTGCGATAGCTTGCGCTGGCCACTGTGCAATTCTACCTGCCAAACGATCAACGAAACCATCAAGTTCTTCAACTGAATCAAAAATCCGATTCAGTAGACCCCATCGCTCGCAGGTTTCAGCATCTATGTCGTCACTACCGAGGCAGATTTCCATGGCGCGCCCACGCCCTACCAACCGTGGTAGCCGCTGCGTACCTGACCCTCCAGGGAGAATGCCCAGCGCGACTTCCATTTGATTGATAATCGTTTTACCACGGACACCAAATCGCATATCGCAGGATGAGGCGAATTCATTGCCGCCGCCTCCCGTCCGACCTGCCATCTTCACAATTGTCGCTTTCGGCATGGTTCGAACCCGTTCACACATCAGATGGAAATCATTGAGATTTTCAGACCGGGTCAGCTGCCCTTCTATGGGTGACGCCAATAACACTTCGATATCGAAATGGGCGATAAAAAAATCTGGATCTGCACTTTCGAACACGACCACCTTGACCCTTTCATCCTGTTCGACTTCCTTCGTCAATTCGACCAGATCCGAGTACATTTCCATCGTCATGACATTGGCTGGCGGATTGTTGATGATCGCCGTCAGGACGCCCTTAACATAGTGCGTTCCTATCGTCTGGTACTTGTATTTCACCTCTGTCGCTCCTCTCTTGATCCATGAAGTCTCATCATGCCAGAAATGAGATAGACATAAGCTACCATCCTGAATATCATTCGCCGCAATTAGACAAGGCGACACAGCAAGGGGTTTGGGCTAATCCGCCTATCAACACGGTCCCTTCTTTCAGTGCCTGATGCGAAACCAAAGGTCTCCCCCTCAT
Source organism: uncultured Pseudomonadales bacterium (assembly GCA_964489485.1). GTDB lineage: Bacteria > Pseudomonadota > Gammaproteobacteria > Pseudomonadales > Azotimanducaceae. The sequence goes on from CAZAZB010000139.1 coordinate 3,985, forward strand.
GAACATCGATTTAATCTCCATTGGCAACAACCCACCCGCCGACATTAACGTCATTATTGAGGTTCCCGCTGGCGGCGAGCCCATAAAGTACGAAATGGACAAGGCGTCCGGCGCTCTTTTCGTCGATCGTTTTCTCTACACGCCCATGCGCTATCCCGGCAACTATGGCTTCGTCCCACATACGCTTTCAGAGGATGGGGATCCCATTGATGTGCTGGTCGCCAATAGTCGCGCCATTGTGCCAGGTGCGGTCATAAACTGTCGCCCTATCGGGGTTCTGGTCATGAAAGATGAAGCCGGACAGGATGAAAAAATAATAGCAGTGCCTACGGACAAACTGACACTTCGATACCAGAAGGTGACGGACTATACCGACCTCCCTGAAATTGCCATTCAGAAGATCCAGCATTTTTTTGAGCATTACAAAGATCTGGAACAGGGTAAGTGGGTCGAACTGGAGAAATGGGATTCGGCCGATGCCGCAAGGCGATTGATCACTGATGCGATTAAACGCCACCTCGATCAGGATTAATCGCCCAGACTGTCAGGTACACCCTTTATCACCGTGAGAATTATGTGAAAACAATTGCGGTCCAGTATCGCCTGAGCATCGTCTCGGTTACGATATAAACTGACGCACCAGACCCAATAGTATGCTGCATTTTTTTCAATCCAATGATATGTCAGCATTGACCGATATCTTCGGTGAACGCAGTCGCTTGACACAAACTGACCCATTTGTGCCTGATACGGTTGTCGTACAAAGCTATGGTACGGGTCAGTGGTTAAAGCTACAGACTGCCAACAAACAGGGTATTTGCGCTAACCTTCAGTGCCTGTTGCCCGCTCATTTCATCTGGGAACTCTACCGTTCAATACTGGGCCAGCCCCAGAACTCTCCTCTGGAAAACGACCTTTTGGCATGGCGACTGATGTCTCTATTCGAGCCGTTGGGTTCAGAAGAACCCCCTTTCTTTAAGATAGAAACCTTGGAAAAAGAAGCGTACGCACCTATTCGACAATACCTGACAGCGGGTGGTGACAAGGATCTGCGAACCTACCAACTGGCTTCCAGTTTGGCTGACCTATACAACCAGTACCTTGTTTACAGACCTGACTGGATCATCGCCTGGGAAAAGGACGAAGAGCCCTTAGCCCATAATCCTCATCCATGGCAAGCGACACTTTGGCGGCAACTGATCAGCGGTGAAGCTGAACTGGCAACAAGCCATCGTGCTTTCCTGCATACCAGACTTATTGAAAAACTTGCCGCTCTCCAGGACACAGCAGGATTACCCCCCCATCTATCTGTATTCGGTTTGTCTTCACTGCCTATTATCCAACTGGAGACATTCCGCGCTCTTGCCGAACACATCGATGTTGATATTTATTTTCTCAATCCCTGCCAACATTACTGGGGGGATATTGTTTCTGAAAAACAAATTGCCAAGCGATCCATAAGACAACTCATCGATAAGGCAGGCACACTGTCTGACGATGACTATCTCGAAGTCGGTAACCCACTGTTGGCATCCCTGGGAAAACAGGGGCGCGAATTTCTTGAACTCATTCTTGAAACAGATGACATCAACCCCGTGGACCTGTTTATAGAGAGACCCGTTATTAACGCCCTGACCTATCTGCAAAACGATATCTTTGCCCTGGAATATGGCGGACAGTTTGGGAAGAATATCATCAGGGGGCAAGAAGCTCATGTCGTCGCGGACCTGAAATTTGAAAGCCCTGTTTCAAAAACAACACAAGAATCCAGCGCGCAAAAATATCTCATTGAATCAGACGACCAAAGCATTCAGATCCATAGCTGCCATAGCAAGGTCAGGGAAATAGAAATATTGCTGGATCAGATCTTGGCGATCCTGTCCGCTAAACCAGACCTAACACCGGGAGACATCATTGTGATGGCTCCCAATATCACAGAATATGCGCCTCTCATCCATTCCGTATTCAAGGACAACATTCAATTTGGTATCGCAGACCGCTCGCGAAAGGATCAGTCTTCGTTCATCGCGAGTTTTATCAACATTCTGGAACTGCCGCATTCAAGATTGACCAGTATGGACCTACTGGATCTGCTTGAAGTCCCCGCTATCTCAAGGCGATTCGGCCTCGACGAAGACGCCCTATCGACCATTTCTTACTGGATAGTGGAGTCGAATATTCGCTGGGAGCTCAATGGAGAATCCAAATCGACACGCTGGCAAGTGCCTGGTATCCAACAAAATACCTGGTGTTTTGGTCTTGATCGACTCCTGCTCGGTATCGCTGTTGAATCGACATCGGGACTGGTTCAGCAAACGCTTCCCGTGGATGTTGAGGCGGGCGAGATGTCACTTCTGGGCGACCTTTATCATTTTATTCAGCTCATTGACCATTATCGACAGGAACTCGATAAATCACAAAACGCTGCAGCCTGGCAGGGAATCATTAATCAACTGCTGGCTGACTTTTTCGATCCAGATGAAGATGAGGCGCTTGACCTGTCGATTATTCAGACACTGATGCAAAAGATGGTTGATGACAGTGATACTGCTGGATATGCAACCGCTTTTTCCGGCCAACTGCTACACCATCTGATGCAACAGGATTTAATGGATACCAGTACCTCCATGGGTTTTATTTCCGGTGGTATCACCTTCGCCACCCTTGTTCCGATGCGTAGTATTCCATTTTCTGTTGTCTGTCTACTGGGCATGAATGATCGAGAATACCCCCGTGAAGACCGGTCTTTGTCTTTGAATCTTATGAAGGCCAATTCCGGGAGAAAAGGAGACCGGTCCAGGCGCACTGATGATCGCTATCTCTTTCTTGAAGCCATGCTTTCTGCCCGCGAGATTTTCTACATCAGTTTTGAGGGTAGATCTCTGAAAGATAATCAAATCAGACCACCTTCTGTTCTTGTCAGCGAGCTTCTGGACTATACCAATGAGGTGTTCAATGCACTCGAAATCGTAGAACATCCGTTGCAGCCCTTCAGCCGAAAATACTATTCAAAGGGGAATTTATCTTCTTTCCAGCAACACTGGTACGAAGCCCTGATATATAACGAACCTTTAACACCCTTTATTGAAGATAGGCTGCCGGTACAACAGGACCTGCAACTCGTCTCCATAGATCAGCTCAAGAAATTTTTTTCCCATCCTGGCAAGTTCTTTTTTCAACAGTGCCTGGGCGTATACTTTGGTAACGACATCGTCGAGTTACAAGACACGGAATCCTTTACGCTTGATCATCTTGAGAGGTTCAAACTAGCCGATTCGGCATTGCGCGCGATGGTAGACGGGTCAGATATGGATGAATGGGAAGGTGAAATGATTGCCTCTGGCAAGGTCATGGAGGGTCCCGTTGGCGCCCTCTACCTTCAGCGAGAGCGCAAGCTTGCAGACTCAATCTACCTTGAGTTGTCGAACTATCTCAAGGAGACCCGGAATAATATTCAGGGAGAAGTCATAGTCGGGCCAGTCTCGTTACAAGGTGATGTGGGCTATGTAGAGATGAAGCCTTCAGAGAACGAGACGCCAGAAAATAATCTTGCGACAGACAAAATTATCCTGAACTATCGCTGTGGCGCCATCCGATCCAAAAATTTGATCGAATACTGGATCAACCACCTCTTTGCCAGCGCGGCGGGTGTCAATATTAGAAGTGTCAATATCTCAAAAGGAAATCAGGGGGTGGACAGCAGCCGCTTTCGGCACATTTCGCAGGAACAAGCGATACACCACCTGGATGTGATGGTGCGCCTTTATCAGGAAGGTACCAGCATGCCTCTTTTTCTACCACCTGAAACTGCGGCGATTGCCGTGGCGTCAATGGGGAAAGTTGAAGACCCGGAAAAGGCCCGGAAATCCGCTCTGAAGACCTGGGCTGATGGTTACTTTCCGGAGTGCGATGATCCTTATTGGGCGCGTCTGTTCCCTGATAGCAATGCCATCAATGAACAATTTATTGAAATGGCTGGATTGGTCTACGGATCACTCGCGATCGCCATGGCGGAGGATGACTGATGAGTCAGTTTCTTGCCAATCGCCGAACGACGACCGGAAGGGCCGATGAATAAATTGGACCCGCTCACATTTCCACTGGCAGGCCAGCAGTTCATCGAAGCAAGTGCTGGAACAGGAAAAACCTACACCATCACGAACCTGTATTTGCGGCTGTTGCTCGGGCATAGCAAAGCACTTAACCGACCGCTGGTCGTTAGCGAAATCCTCGTGCTGACTTTTACCATCGCGGCCACGGAAGAGCTAAGGCATCGAATTCGAACAAGAATCGTACAAGCCAAATCTGCCTTTGCACAACAACACAGCGAAGACCCTTTCATTCAGGCGCTTGTCGATAGCAGTAGCAATCTCGATAGAGATAGGCGGCTCCTTGCCGCGGCCATTCAGCTGATGGACGAGGCGGCGATTTACACCATTCATGGCTTTTGCGCGCGTGTACTACAAGAACAAAGTTTTGATACAGGTGTTCTCTTTGACCAAAATTTGGAAGGAGACAAGGATCAATTCCTTCAGCTGGCCTGTGAAGACTGTTTTCGCCAGGAAATATTAACCCTACCCGAATTTGAGCGGAGTATGGCGCTGGAAATTTGGCCTAACCCTACAAGAGTGGCCAGCAGTCTTAGAGGATTCTTATCCCGTACCAACCTAACGATATTGCCAGAGGCAGCAGATGTCTCCCTGGAACGAGATACACTCATCAACACATTGCTCGAGGTCAAGAGAAGCTGGTCAGAGGACAACATACCTGTCCTCCTTCGCGATGCAGGTCTCATGGCGGGAAGGAAAACTTTCACCAGAATAGACGAAATGACGGATTTTTTGTCCCTGGACGGAATACCTGATCCAGCATCATCTCTCTGGGAACATTGGTCAGCGCCAACACTAGAGAAGAACACAAAAAAAGGTCATGACATTCCGGCGCATCCCTGTCTGACATTGATCAACGAAATTCAGGATTGCAGCAAAATTCTCGATGCAATAAAAACAACGCTGTGGCAGAGGATCAGTAAAAAAATTCAGGATAATGCCAGCCAACTCAAGGCCAACGCCAATCAGCTCACACTGGACGATTTGTTAACGCAGTTAAATGCAGCAGTGACATCTAATCCTGTTTTTGCCTCACATTTGGCCAGCTTGTACCCCTGCGCGCTGGTCGACGAATTTCAGGATACTGACGACACGCAATATGGCATATTCAAAGCGATCTATGGTCATCCTGGCAACCACAGCCTGTTCCTGATCGGGGATCCCAAGCAGGCCATTTACCAATTTCGGGGCGCAGATGTTTTCACCTATATCAATGCAAAAAGAGAATGTGGCAACAACATCTATTCGTTAGATACAAACTGGCGGTCGAGTCCGGCATTGATCAGCGCGGTGAACTACCTATTCGACAAGCCAAACATTTTCGATAACGATACCGATATGCGATTTTCCCCGGTGGTTGCACCGGCAAACAAGCCTGCCATCGGTTTAGAGTTAAACGGCAGCCTACAAAAACCCTTCTCCATTGTACTCATC
>CAZAZB010000140.1:0-8343 GCA_964489485.1 uncultured Pseudomonadales bacterium
TCTGGCAAGCGGATACCCATCAAAAGCGGTCGCTACCGTGCCTGCAACCCCTGGAGCGTTAATAAGAATTGAAGAAGTCGAACCCCCGAATATGGCGCCATAATAAACGCCTGCAAGCAGGATCATGCCGCTGGCCGGATCAAATCCGTAGGTGATGGGTATCATCAATGCGATGGCCGAGATTGGACCGAGACCGGGTAGCATGCCGATGAATGTACCGGCTGCACATCCAGCGAAGACCAGCAAAAGGTTCTGTAAGCTAAGGACAGTCTGCAGGCCTAGTAAGACACCATCAAGCATCCAGTTGTCCCATTAGTTGCCCCGCCAGCGATTGGGAAGTTGCGCTAAAAAGTTCGCCCGGACTGAGGTAGATGCCAAGGAAGTGCATTAACCACCAGAAGCCCAGGACCAATGGTATGCTGGCGATCATCATTGCGACTGGCCGACGTTCGCCCAGGATAAGATAGCTGGTACCCATAAAGATGAGTGTTGCTGTCACAAAACCCAGAAATTCTATTGTGGCGCCATAGAGGCTCATGGAGATAAGCAGAAGGGCTGCTGGGCGCCATCTGAGTTGCCTCAGAGCATTCCAGTCGGTGTTGGGCGAAGGTGTCAGGAGCAAGAGCAGGCACACTAACATGCCGCTTCCAGCGACGAGGTAGGGCAGTGTTCGGGCGTTGAAAGTCTCTTCTTCTGACCAGAAATCGAGAGGAATATCCGTTGCTACATAACCATATCCCATGAAGATGGTAACAAAGAATAGTGCTACTATGCGATTGCTGTTCAACAAAATACCCAAAATAAATACTTAACAAACAAGTCTTTACGGGTCATTTCTAGATTACCTATTAACTTCTATTTTCTTAGAAATCCAAGATCCCGCATCAAATTTCCGATCAACTGCTCCTGTTTCTCCAGAAACGCATAGAATGCATCACCCTCGAGATGTAGATTCGACCAGCCGTTTCGGGCACGAACGGCTTCGAATTCGTCAGTCTCCAAAGCATCTGCTACCGTTTTCATCATTGCTTTATAGCGACTTGCTTCGAGACCGGGTGCTGCAAAAAAACCGCGCCAGTTTGCAAAAACAAGATCGTAGCCAGATTCGACCAGTGTGGGGATATCGGGGGCGTCAGCAAGTCGTTCAGGCGCAGTCACCGCCAGTATTCTTACCTCACCGGCCCGTGCCATATTAATTGCTTCGCTGAGGCCCGTGGACAGCACCTGCGATTCGCCGGTCAATATACCCGCCAGTGCTTTACCGCCACCATCATAGGCCACGTAAACTACCCTGCGCGGGTTGCCGCCCGCCAACTGCAGGGCCCTGGCAATGATGAAATGATCTGTACTGCCTCGCACGGAACCACCCGCAATCTTGATTGACCTCGGGTTTTCCTTGAATTGATCTACAACCTCTTGCCAGGAGTTAAAAGGAGAACTCTTACTGACAACAAAACAACTGTAGTCGGCGATGATCGTGGCAATGGGTACGAGATCTCTGAACGATTGTGGAAAAATCTTCTGTAGTGATCTTACGACCATTGGTGTTGAATTGACCATCAGGGTATTTTTTTGCCGGTCTGCGGTTTCGATCAATTTTGCGATCGCTCTGCCGCCACCTCCGCCGGAGAGGTTTTCGAAGGAAACTGTGTCTACCAAACCCGATTTAACCATGGCCTCACCTAAGCCACGTGCCGTGCCATCCCAACCACCACCTGGACCCGCAGGAATCAGAAAATGTATTTTAGAAAGACGTTCAACTTCGTTGTCCACTGGTTCTGCCACGAGCGCCAGTGGGCAATATAACAGCGTGCCGAGCAGAATGACGCTAGGGATGAGGTTCCGCAAAATGGCGCTATTCATCACGCCACTTCTTGCCAAACCCAATCGAGCCAATGCGTCAGGGCTTCGAGGTCAGAGGATTCAACGGTACCGCCTCCCCAAAGGCGTAACCCCGGCGGAGCATCCCGATAGGCACCGATATCAAGTGCAACACCTTCTTCTCCCAGTCTGGATACCATAGTTTTGATCAATGCCCTTTGTTCTTCTTCTTCGAGCGCATTAAATTTTGGATCGGTGATTCGCAGGCAAATAGAGGTGCTTGAGATTGTTTTTGGGTCAGTCGCCAGAAAGTTAATCCAATCAGACTCAGCTACCCAATTTTGTATCACGGCCAGATTGGATTCACTTCGTTTGATGAGTGCAGCGAGCCCGCCAATGGCATCGGCCCAGGACAGCGCATCAAGCTGATCCTCCACCGCGAGCATGGAGGGCGTATTAATGGTTGAACCAGAGAATATCCCACTGTTGATCTTGCCACCTTTGGTGAGCCTGAAGATTTTTGGGAGCGGCCAGGACGGTGTATAGGATTCCAGTCTGGCGACCGCTGCGGGGGAGAGCGCCAACATACCATGGGCTGCCTCACCACCTAAAACCTTCTGCCATGACCAGGTCACGACATCCAGTTTTCTCCAATCCACTTCCATAGCGAATAAGGCTGACGTCGCATCACAGAATATCAATCCGTCTCTCTGCCTGGAGATCCAGTCTGCATTGTTGATGCGAACGCCGGAGGTTGTACCGTTCCATGTAAAAATGACGTCCCGCGATTGACTATCTACCTGAGAAAGATCTGGTAGGTCTCCGTAATCTGCCGAAAACTCACGTACATCCTCCAATTTAAGCTGTTTGCGAATATCGGTTAGCCAGCCTTCACCAAAGCTCTCCCATGTCACGACATCCACACCGCGAGCACCAAGCATGGTCCACATGGCCATCTCAAATGCCCCTGTGTCAGATGCCGGGACGATACCCACTAGAAAATCATCTGGAATCCCAAGAATCTTTTTACTTTCCTCGATCAGCTTTGCCAGACGCGCTTTAGGTTCACTGGCGCGATGGGACCGACCAAGAGAAGAAGTATCAATATCGGTCAGTGTCCAGCCAGGCCTTTTGGAGGTCGGGCCAGAGGAAAAGTGTGGATTCGTCGGTCTTAGTTGTGGTTTCTGCATATCACCGGATCTTATGGTTCATTATTCCAAAAAGAGCGCAATTTGCGGATTCCGGAACAATATGTCAAGTTTGATTCATCGCGTTGTTTAACAGTAGATGCAGTCAGGAATAACACTGCATCACGATCTACATTTCTAGCATCAGCATCCATAACAATATTTGTAGCAGCGTTTAGAACAGCTATTTAGAACAGCTATTTGGAACAAATAGTTAAACAACCATCCTGTAACCCGAAAGAAAAACCAAACTGTTTCATGAAAATATCCCGGGAATACCAAGTCGCTGCCATGATGGCTGTGGCCGCAATGTTTACGCTAATCGGTTATGAGTTTATCCGATCAGCAGCCACGGTGTTGTTTAAAACCGCCTATGGTGCAGAAAATCTACCTCTTGTCATGGCAGCCATGCCAGTCGTGGTATTCGCTGGTGTGGCGCTCTATGGCTGGATATTGAGCCATTTAGGTCCGCGTAGAACGCTACTCGTCACATCTCTCGGTTCGGGCATGATCATCTTTTGTTGTTATCTCGTTGTACTAACGGGGAGCAAGTGGATTACGCCGATTCTTTTTCTCGTCAAAGAACTCTACATTGTACTGCTCATTGAACAATACTGGAGTTATATCAATTCCTCTGTTTCATCGGAAACAGCAAAAAAAGTTAATGGTCCTGTTACCGGCATTGCCGGTATCGGTGGCGCAGTGGGTGGATCCCTGGTTGCTGCCATGGCTGAATCATTCGGAACCGAAACCATGATACTGCTGTCAGCTGTTGCCTTGATACCGGCTGCGTTCACGTCAAACCTGACATACTTACGTCACGGAGAGCCAGAGAGACCCCCAGCGGTCGAAGGGGAAAGCCATCATTACATGGGCTGGCAATTGTTCAAGTCCAATAGAACGCTCGCTTGTCTTCTGGCGATCGTCGTTTCCGCACAAGTTGTCGCCGCCGTTCTGGATTTCAGGTTTCAGGGGCTCCTGTCGGTTGAATTTGAAGGGATGCCTGACCAGGAAACAGCCTATCAGGGGAGGTTCTGGGGGACGCTCAATACTTCAGTGCTTGCATTACAGTTTGTCATTGCGCCCCTGCTTTTATCATTCGTTAGTATCAGGCTTGTGCACCTGATGTTGCCGCTCATTCACATGGTTGCTATTACCCTGGCCATTGTCAATCCTAATGTGTTCACCGTGGGACTCGCTTTTTTCCTGTTTAAGGCATTGGATTATTCAATATTCAGGGCTGCCAAAGAACTGCTCTATGTGCCTCTTGGTTTTGATGCGCGTTATCGTGCTAAAGAAGTTATCGATGTCTTCGGCTATCGTTCAGGGAAGGGTGGATCGTCAGTTGCGATTGTACTATTGCAAAAGGTCGGCATTCTGATGAGTAACTACTATCTGGCGATTGCCTTTGTCATGACGGCCTTCTGGTTGGCATTGGTCATTCCTCTCACGAAACACCGGTCAGTCGACGGAGATTAGGGTTCAGAAGGCGTGGCTCGCAAGAAGGAGACGGACTCGCCTGTTGCAATTGTATTGATGATCATCGCGAGACGGCGGCCCGCGAGCACCAGTTGTTGAATGACAATGGGTTTGTTCGTACTGAAATACTGATCTGCCAGTGAGTCGCCCATTTTGATCATAGACCCATCACGATGACGATAAGCATCATGCCTCGCTTTCACCAGGGACTCGTGAACCCATCTCATGATATCAATTTCACCTGGGTCAACCTCTTTCGCTAACATAAATCCAATGCTGCGAGGGTGATTCAGCCCAATCCTGTCCAGAATTTTACTATCCCATACGCTGTGCAGATTAGTCTCTTTCCCAAACCAAAGGACTTTAATCTTGTTGCCACCCCAATCCTGTTGATGACTAATGTGCAACGGTTGGTGAAGATCGCCGATGTAGTGCCCCAGGTACCTCAATGCTGCTGCCTGCCGTCCTTTTTCTCTTTTACTTCCCGGAGTCAATTGCAGGTAGTTGAGGCTTCTTTGTATCCCGACGGGTAGGCAACTTAAACCGGGACAGTCTCTCGAAAGATCAACATCCAGTGCGCCGGGATCTACATTTAGAAAATGATAGTCATAGGTATCTTTCCGGGATGAATATTTCACTTCATCGGGCCAGACGCAGGATTCAGGAAACGACAGTTCACCGCCTTTTAGATATTGTCCCCTGGCACTTACTTTCTTCAGGAACGACTTTCCCTTTGTGGTGAGGTAGGACTCAGCGATGCCACACACCAGACGGTGTCCTTCATAACCCCAGGCACGGACCTGGGGAGGTAATAGGGCAGTCGCGAGAAGCAGTACTCCCGGGATCAGAGTCCGACGATAACACCCTTGACGTGAGCGGTATTGGCTCATCCAGAAACAGTCGCCGGATCAAAAAACTTGAAAGAACCTTTGCCTTCCTTTTTAACGCCATACATTGCATCGTCTGCTCGTTCAACCAACTCCTTGAGCGTAATACCATCCCTCGGGCAAAGACTGATACCGATACTCGCAGTGATGTTTATCGTTACCGTGTCCGTTTCTCTCAGGTTCAGCGTGATGGGTTGTGCAATCTCTGCAAGCATTCTGACGGCTGCAATTCGGACATCTTGTTCATCTGCAATGTTCTCGGACAAAACAACAAACTCATCCCCGCCAAGCCGCGCGACTGTATCTTCCCCCCGGACATGCTTCTTCAGACGATTAGCGATGGCGATAAGGACCTGATCTCCGATGATGTGTCCGTAGTTGTCGTTGACTGTCTTAAAATTATCGAGATCCATAAACATGACCGCGAACTGATCTTTTTGGCGCTTGGCTCTTGCCAGAGACTGGTCCATGCGTTCTTGAAGAAGATTGCGGTTTGGTAGTTCGGTCAGCGGGTCATGTAGGGCAAGTTTTTCGTGAATAGCACGCTCTTCTTCCATAGACCGCGTTTGTGCAAAGAGCATACGTCGTTGACGTTCTGCTGTGTAACCTGCAAAACCAGAGATCAGATAGGCCGCCAGTAAGAGGGGCATTTGAATAACGATATTAAGTGGTGCGCCTTCCTTGTTGATTAATGAAAGCAGGATATAGCAAACGACGACAATCGTTGACGCGCTCAGCGCATAGATAAAACGAAGCCCTGCGAAATAGCCATACATTAAAAGTAGAATGAGGCCAACAAAGTATGACTCCGCTGCCGGAACGGCAAGTACCAGGGCGATATTGCTGAATCCGAAAAGAAGCATCAGTACAAATAGAGAAACCTGTAAAAACTGTGAAACAAATGAAGTGTAGGTGAGAGCCAGGACAGAAATGATGGATAAGCCAAGGTACAGACGGATTTGCCATGCGGTGACTTGAATTTCAGGCAGAATGAGTGAATCCAGCAATCCAAACAACCCCACAACCAGCATGATAATAACCAGACCCGGCCTGATGTAGGGTAGCAATCGTAACGGTTCCAGTTCCTGATATTTCAGTTCTGTCTCCTTATCCTGAAAACTGAGCGTAATCGGGTCAAGGTTATATTGATGGAGAGAATCTTTTAACTCCATGAGTCCATTCGATTTATTGTAGGGAGACACACAGTTTACCTTTAGTCGACGTTCATTTTCCATGCCTGTCTAATCACCAGATGTTTGTGCGAATAATAAAAGTGAAACTAGTGATATAGTCACAGCAAAATTCACAACTAAACAATCCAGGGGACAAGGATATGGGTGTACAAATAAATAAAGAAGGTGTACTGGCCGGTAAAGTAGCGGTGGTCACCGGTGCTAGTCGTGGAATAGGTGAGGCCATTGCGTTGCGATATGCACAAGAGGGGGCGAAGGTCGTCATCTCTGCCCGCACCGTTGAAGATGGTGATCATGTTCTTCCCGGGAGTATTAACTCTGTTGTAAAGCGAATTCAGGACGCAGGTGGTGAGGCGATGGCAGTCCGTGCGGATCTTGCGCTGGAAGATCACCGTGTCAATCTGGTGAAAGTAACAGAAGAATCCTTTGGTCCAGTCGATATTCTGGTTAACAACGCGGCCGTGACCTATTTCGTGCCTGTCGCGAGCTTCAAAGAAAAACACTATCGTCTGATGACCGAGGTTCAGGTATACGCTCCGTTTCATCTGTCGCAACTGGTCTTACCCTCAATGATCGAGAGGAAATCCGGTTGGATCCTGAACATTTCATCTCACGCGGCACTGCACCCACAGAAAGACATGGGCGGTCGCGGAGGTACTGTTTATGGAATGTGCAAAGCAGCGCTTGAGCGATTAACCACGGGCTTGGCGTCCGAGGTCTATTCCGATCACATTGGCGTCAATGTCATCTCGCCGGGTTTGGTGGCAACACCGGGTGTTGTGCACCATAAACTGATTACCGAAGATACGCCTGAAGAGCGGATTACGCCTGTTGAGCACATGGCGGAAGCCTGCCTTCGCCTGGTTCATGGAGATGCGCAGGCATTAACAGGTAAAATTACCTATGCATCAGATATGTTAGCAGAATACTCGCTGTCGCCCGCTGAGTTGATTGCGTGATTGATTTGTGCCACGTAAGTTCTGCGGTTCCAGACAAAAGCCAGAATGCCCATCAGCAGGTTTGACACGCCTGCTGCGGCAAAAATACCCATAAATCCAAAAAAATATTTACCCATATAGGCCAGTGGTACATAAATCACGAACATTCTAACAATTGACATGATGGTGGATGAGATCGGTTTGCCGAGAGAGTTGAATATTGCAGAACACATCATCAGTACGCCCCATGCACCATAGCTAAATGGCACAATTAACAGGTATGACGCGGATACAAGAATCACTTCAGGATTTTCATCAAACTGGCTGCTTATGGTTGTACGAAAAATATATAGAAGAATGGCAACAAAGGCTCCCCATGCAAGGGAGTACTTGAAAGACAGCAGCATCGCCTGATTAGCTCGTCGATAAAAGTCACCCCCCCAGTTCTGGCCAACAAAGGGACCAATGCTGGCGGATAACGCAAACAAGGGGATAACAAATAGGCCCTCTATTCTGCTGGCGATACCGAAACCGGCCACGGTTTCCTGGCTATATCCTGCCAGCAGACTAACAATAATTGCTGTGGATACAGGTCCGATCAAATTTGTTGCTGTCGCCGGTATGCTAACAACAAAAATCCGCTTCCATGAATCCAGAACCTTGTTGAGCTTCATTTCATGGTAGTCAAGCAGACGTTCTTTAAAAGCAAGCACATACATCGTAATGAGGAAAATGATAAACCTCGCCAAAAGGTTGGCCAGCGCCGCACCTTCTATGCCAAGTGCTGGAAGACCTAACAAACCAAAAATCAGGAATGGACCAATGAGTATTTGGAGTA
>CAZAZB010000140.1:8443-9525 GCA_964489485.1 uncultured Pseudomonadales bacterium
GTTCGGGCCAGCACCGAGGAGACACCGATGGAAATCCCCAGGGACAGTGACATTAGTGCACCGGTAACGGGGAAGGTGAAGCTATAGGCGGCCAATTGAATAGTCCCCAGTTGGCCCAGGTACCAGGCTTCAATCAGACCGGCGATAATGCTCGAGGAAATACCCAGAATCATCGGTACTGTCAGGCGGAATAGTCCGCTGCTGACGGGTCCACTGGTTAAGCGAGCTTTTGTGACTGAAGACATTGGTCTGTAGGACTACCTTCTACCGGGCTCGCAAACCAAAGACTTTACTTTCAAAAAAAGCCTGCTGATTTGTAGATGGTCGATTTGACGGCCGAAGCGAGTCGGTGCTTCTTTAAACAAGCTGCATGTTGCGGGCTGATCGAATACTGCCAATGTCATTCTCGTTGAAGGGTGTCAGTTGGTAAACATAGTAATTGATCCAGTTTGAGAAGAGCAGGTTACCATGGCTCTTCCAGGTGACGATTGGATCTTTTTGCGGGTCGTTACCCGGAAAGTAGTTTTCCGGAATAGCGGGATTTGTCCCGGCATCCAGATCACGGACATATTCATCTTTTAGACAAAGCGGCTCGTATTCTGAATGCCCGGTAACAAAGAGATGCTTTCCATCCCGATGTGCAAAAATGTATGCACCGGCAATATCGGAATTGGCAATTATTTCCAGCTCAGGCACCTGTTCAATTTCCCTGGTCGGTATTTCTGCATAGCGCGAGTGGGGCGCATCAAATACATCATCGAATCCACGTACAATAGGTGACAATGGTTTGATCAACTTGTGCGGGTAAACACCGGAAATTTTCTTGTCAAGAATCCGTTTTTCTACGCCATAAAGGTGGTACATGGCGGCCTGCGCTGCCCAGCAGAGAAACATGGTGGACGTAACGTGCGCAGTTGTCCAATCAAGGATTTCTGTCATCTGGGACATAAAGTTCACGTCAGAAAACTCGACCTGCCCGAGGGGCGCACCGGTGAGGATCATGCCATCATATTTTTCGTGTTTAACCGAATTGAAATCTTTATAGAATGTTTCCATGTGCTCGATTGGTGTATTTTTTGAAG
>CAZAZB010000141.1:0-9479 GCA_964489485.1 uncultured Pseudomonadales bacterium
CTGGTCACCATTCTATTGGCTAATTGTGATAGCCGCTCCGATTCTGTTGCTGGGTGTCTTCGACATGCTGCAGACAAAGCATTCTCTCAGGAGAATCTATCCGGTCGTTGGTTGGTTCCGATATATCCTTGAGTCTTTTCGCCGTGAAATACAGCAGTATTTCGTTGAATCCGATACCGATGGTGTCCCTGTCTCAAGGGAGTTTCGATCACTCATTTATCAACGTGCCAAGGGTGATAGGGATACACGACCTTTTGGTACAGTTTTCGATGTGAATCGAGATGGATATGAGTGGATGAACCATTCGCTTGCCCCGAAAGAAGTTAACAATCACAATCCGAGAGTTAAATTTGGTGGAGAATCCTGCACTCAGCCCTACGATGCGTCGCCGTTAAATGTCTCTGCGATGAGCTTTGGTGCCTTGAGTAAAAACGCTATTCTCGCACTCAACAAAGGGGCTAAAGCGGGTGGATTTGCTCACAACACAGGCGAAGGTGGGTTGAGTCCCTATCATCTACAGAATGGTGGCGACATCATTTGGCAGATTGGGACAGGCTATTTTGGTTGCCGGGATGGCGATGGCAACTTTGATGCTGATCTATTCAAAGAAAAAGCCTCTAAAGACGTCGTCAAGATGATCGAGATAAAATTGTCTCAGGGTGCAAAGCCGGGTCATGGTGGTATTTTACCGGCGGTCAAACTGACTGAGGAAATTGCGGCAATAAGACATGTGCCAATGGGTCACGATGTCATCTCACCCGCTGCGCATTCAGCATTTTCGTCACCCCAAGAGCTGCTTGAATTTGTCCAACGACTGCGGGAACTGTCGGGGGGTAAACCCGTTGGCTTCAAGCTTTGTATTGGTCAACCGAAGGAGTTTCTCGGTATATGCAAGGCAATGCTGGCGAGCAATATTCTCCCTGATTTTATTACAGTAGATGGTGGTGAGGGCGGAACTGGTGCTGCCCCTACTGAAATGACTAACTCCGTGGGAACACCACTACGGGATGCTCTGATATTTGTAAACAGCGCCCTGATTGGTATTGGGCTGAGAGACAAGATTCGGATTATTGCATCGGGCAAGATTTTTTCCGCATTTCATGTGCTTCGGATCATTGCTCTTGGTGCTGATACTGTGAATTCCGCCCGTGGCATGATGTTTGCCCTCGGCTGCATACAATCCCGCTCGTGTAACACAGATGAATGTCCGACAGGGGTCGCCACGCAAAACCCGGCAAGGTACATTGCCCTTGATGTCGAAGACAAAAGTCGCCGCGTCACCAACTTTCACCGGGAGACCATTCACAATGTGGTCGAACTATTGGCAGCTTCCGGTCTTGCTGATCTTTCCCAACTCGAACCACACCACATAAATCGTAGGGTCAGTGGAACGGATGTCCGGACTTATCAGGAACTCTACCCTCAAATCACCTGCAATTGCCTGCTCGATAATTCGAACATCCCAGATCGATGGCAATCCGCCTGGAGTCGAGCGACTGCCACCGCCTGGTAGCGCTCCACTGAGCTCTCACTTTAGAGATTAGCAGCGAGTTGGCGTTGTTTTGCCAGAAGGGAGCCTAGATCTCCGGAGTTCAGCTGACCATCGGTTACGAGCCATTCGCCTTTTACCATGACATGTTCCGCTTTATGAGCACCGCAAAGCACGAGTGCTGCGATGGGATCACCGGCACCGGCGAAACGGGGTTCGTCAAGGCTAAAAAGAGCGATGTCAGCCTGCTTGCGGACAGCGATTTCCCCAATATCCTGGCGCCCCATCAGGGCCGCACCGCCTTTCGTTGCAAGTCGAAGTGAATCTTCATGGGTAACTTCTGATGAACCATAACGAAGTCGTTGTAAAAGGAATGCCTGTCTGACTTCCTGAATTAGATTAGAACTGTCATTCGACGCTGAGCCATCAACGCCGAGCCCTACAGGGCAGCCTGCATCCTCTAGATCAGATACGGGGCATAATCCCGATGCGAGAATCATGTTCGAGCCAGGACAATGGCAAATTGCAGTGCCAGCTGCACCGAGGCGAGTAATCTCTGTCTCTGTGAAGTGGATGCCGTGCGCTAACCAGACATCAGAACCCAGCCAGCCGACACTGTCGAGATAATCCAGGGGACGATGCCCAAACCTATCGATGCAAAACTTATTCTCATCTTCCGTCTCTGCCAGATGCGTATGCAAGCGAACGCCATTTTCACGTGCCAGAAGTGCACTGTCGCGCATTAGCTCGGTCGTTACTGAAAAGGGTGAGCAGGGTGCAAGAGCAATCTGTACCATCGAACCTTCAGTGTTATCGTGATAAGCATGAATAAGTCTTTGGCTGTCCGCTAGAATGACATCGCCAGTCTGAACAATTTTCCCTGGGGGAAGACCGCCCTGTTCTTCACCCAGGCTCATAGATCCGCGTGTGAGAAGTACTCGTATGCCAACTTTTGCCGCGGCCTCTACCTGCCGATCAATGCCGAAGGTGGTTTCATCGCTGAATACATAGTGATGATCGGCAGAAGTTGTGCAGCCAGACAGCAGTAGTTCCGATAGTGCCACTTCTGTTGAAATAGAAATAGCTTCTTCAGTAAGGTTTGCCCAAACGGGATACAAACTTACAAGCCAATCGAACAATTCTTTATTCAACGCTGTGGGAAATGCCCTGGTAAGCGTCTGGAAAAAATGATGGTGGCAGTTGATGAGCCCTGGCAAAATAACACAACCAGTTGCGTCCATGGTCGAGTCATAGTGGCGGTTCGGTGTTCCTCCGAGAGGAACAAGCTCATAGATAAGGTCATTATCCACCACAATCCCACCACTGGCATCTATGTTGTTTCCTGTCCACACTGCTCGCGGATTTTTTATCCAGGTGATCAAGGCGCTTTTAACCCGCATCCTTTCAAAATAACGCGGGAGAGGAAATTCGCGATGTCCTCAACCATCTCTGGTTCGTACTCGGCGCGATTCATGATGGTCAGTACCTGTGTTTCGAAATCTGCATAGTGTTGGGTTGATGCCCAGATCAAAAAAATCAAGTGGACAGGGTCAACAGCATCCATTTTACCTGCATCAATCCAGGATTGGATAATCAGCGACTTACTCCTCACCCACTGTCTAACATCATTCTTAAGATAAGATTCCAGATGAGTGGCACCATGTATGATTTCGTTGGCAAATAATCTGGAAGCGCTGGCATGCGTATAAGAGAGTTTTATCTTCGCTCGGATCAAACGGTTCAGGGCGACAGCAGGTTCCTCATCTTCTTGAAGCTCATCAAAGGATGCATTCCACAAGAGGATAATGTGATTGAGCGTTTCTGAGTAGAGGTTTTCCTTGTTCTTGAAATAGTAGTGTACATTCGCCTTCGGAAGTCCTGCACGATTGGCAATGGATTGCACGCTCGTCCCTTTAAAACCGAGGCGGCTAAACTCTTCCACAGCAGCATCGAGGATGATGCCATATTGGCGATCCCGGATACGCGGTACTGGTGCGACCTCTGCTACTACGATCTTTGTCTATCTCCATTTTGGATATTGACGATTTGGTCAATTAAGTGTTGAACGAAAGATTGCCAATTTACCAGTAAAACGGTCTGATTTCTTGAATATCTAATAAAAACTGTCGACATGGACAGGATTTTGGTTAAATATGTGATGAACTAGAAAGACGATAAAGGAGCTCCCCGTGGAGTTCATGATAAATAAAGAAATCGTGGATGCCTCAACCCTGCGTGCAGATGCCACCATACTGAATATGCTCAGAGAGCGAGGGCTCGTCGGTACCAAAGAAGGTTGTGCATCGGGAGATTGCGGCGCTTGTACAGTCATGGTCGGTAGCGTCAGTGAGTCTGGCACAATCGAATATCAATCCATCAATGCGTGTCTCGCGCTCGTTGGTTCTCTTGCTGGTAAACATCTTGTGACCGTGGAAGGTCTGGCGGATGGTGAGCAATTGCATCCTGCTCAGCAGGCAATGGTCGAAGAACATGGCTCCCAGTGTGGCTATTGCACACCAGGTTTTGTGATGTCCCTTGCGACGCTAGTTGAAAATCAATCAGCATCTGGGTTACGGATCCGAACAAAACCTGAAGACATCAAGCGAATAGTAGCAACAGGAATATCCGGCAACCTCTGTCGATGCACAGGATATAAACCCATTATCGAAGCCGGGATAAGCGCATTGAACCTGGATAATAATCTGCAAGCAGCGACGACTGTTTGCCATCCACTAGCACAGGAGTTTCTACGGGACAAACATGAGAGCAAAAAAGTAGAGACCAATAATTACTTTCTGCCATCAACCCTTAAAGAATTGGATGAACTGGTTGCCGTTCATGGACGAGCTGCCATTGTTGCAGGTGGAACGGACTTCGGTCTCGAGATAACACAGCGATGGCGACAGTTTCCAGTCATCATAGATATTTCCGGAACACAGGAGCTGCTTCATCTGGCGGTCGAGAAAGATTACTTAAGCATTGGGGCATCCGTTAGCTACACCGCATTAGAATCAATTTCCTCGTCATCGTCTGGTAGCCCGCTTTCTGATCAATTTCTAAACCTTTTACACAGACTCGGCTCCAGGCAAATCCGAAACAACGGCACCCTTGGTGGAAATATCGGTAATGCCTCGCCCATTGCAGATACACCGCCCGTGTTGATGAGCTGGGATGCCGCGATTGAACTACGTCGGTCCAGTGGAGAAACTCGCCAGGTTTTGTTGGATACATTCTACACGGGCTATAGACAGACAATTCTTGATGAGGATGAATACATCGTCAGAGTCATCGTACAAAACCATGCTATGGAACGATTCCATCGAATCTACAAACATTCAAAACGTCTCGAAGACGACATATCCTCTGTCCTGGGTGCTTTTTCGTTTGGTCGATCAAAAAATGGATCAGCAGAAGAAATTGAAATCGCACGTGTTGCCTACGGAGGCATGGCTGCGGTTCCGCTTCGAGTGAAAGCGGTAGAAGAAATACTAGTCGAGCGCAGGATCGATGAAGAAACCATTCAACTGGCATGTGAACAGCTTCGTGATTCCTTGACACCCATGACAGATGTTCGTGCCAGTGCAGATTTCAGAATGAATATGGCAGTAGAAATGCTTGATAGAAGCCTTCGTGAATTCTGCGGCGATGAACTTCCTCGAATGGACAGCTTGTAATGGGCGGTCTGTAATGGAAGTGCATGAGTCAGCAATCAAGCATGTCACAGGCAAGGCGCTTTATATTGACGACCTGCCTGAACAGCCCGGGCAGCTCCATGTGGCCACGGGAAAATCAACACATCCTCATGCCAGAATACTATCCATGAATCTGGACGATGTTCGATCATCGGAAGGGGTAGTGGATATTATCACCTACGAAGACATCCCAGGTGATGGTGATGTTGGTGCAGTTTATGAAGGTGATCCTCTCTTGGCGAATGGTGTGACAGAATTTGTCGGGCAACCGCTATTTGCTGTTGCTGCCACATCGCTCCGTGCGGCAAAGATTGCTGTCGAGAAAGCACAGGTAGAATACGAGCCATTAGAAGCAATTCTGACACCAACTGCCGCCCTTGCTAATAACTCGTTCGTCCTTCCTGAAAAAACGTTAACCCGGGGCGATATTCATTCCGCCATGGAGAATGCACCCAACAGAGTAAAAGGTGCACACACGATTCGTGGCCAGGAACACTTTTACCTCGAAGGGCAGGTGAGCGTTTGCCTACCTGACGAAGACAGTGGGGTGCTGGTCTATAGTTCTTCGCAACATCCATCTGAAGTTCAGAAACTTGTGGCAAAAGTGTTAGCGATTTCACTGCGTGAAGTTCAGGTTGAGGTGAGACGGATGGGCGGCGGTTTCGGGGGCAAAGAATCCCAGGCGGCTTGCCTGGCGTGTACGGCGGCAATTTTTGCCAGACGCAATGCCTGCGCGGTTAAGTTCAGGATGCCGCGCCAGGATGACATGGTTCAAACAGGCAAACGACACGATTTCGAGAATCGTTATGACGCAGCTTTTGATAATAATGGCGTTGTCGCAGGTGTCTCCATGGAACTTGCCGGGATGTGTGGATATTCACCAGATCTTTCTGAGGGGATAGTTGACCGCGCAATGTTTCATGCAGACAACAGCTACTTCTATGAGGCAGCCAGGATAACCGGCTACCGATGTAAAACCCACACGGTGTCGAATACAGCTTTTCGCGGCTTCGGTGGCCCCCAGGGCATGATCACTGCCGAGGCGATGATGGATGATATTGCCCGTAAGCTAAACCTTGATCCCTTGGATGTTCGGATTCGCAATCTTTATCGCAAAGGCAGGGACATCACACACTATGGTCAGCGGATTGAGCAGCATGTATTGCCGGAGCTTTTACAGAGGCTGGAAGAATCCAGCGACTACCGAAAACGGCGAGCGACCATTCTGGCATTCAACCAGCAGAACACTTACATCAAAAAAGGGCTGGCAATAACACCTGTAAAATTCGGCATATCATTCACTGCAAAGCATTTAAATCAGGCGGGTGCGCTTGTTCACATCTATACCGATGGCAGTATTCAGGTGAACCATGGCGGAACGGAGATGGGGCAGGGGCTTTATACCAAGATCAGGCAGATTGCTGCGCGAGCACTTGGGGTTGATTCTGCCAGAATAACAGTCACTGCTACAAGAACGGACAAGGTACCCAATACATCACCGACGGCAGCCTCATCGGGAACAGATTTGAATGGTATGGCTGTTCTTGATGCCATGAACCAGCTTCGCGAGCGTTTGATTGAATTCGCCTGCCGACACTATTCAGTGAATGCAGAAAATGTCAGCATCACCGATGATGTCGTCAGTCTGGGCACTGAACAAGTGGGTTTCGATGCGCTGGTGAAGCTTGCCTATATGGACCGTGTTCAACTCTCGGCATCAGGTTTCTACAAGACCCCTAAGATATCTTTTGACTTTGAGCAGGGCGAGGGTAACCCGTTCCTATACTTTGCGAATGGTGCTGCTGCATCGGAAGTCATGATCGATACAAGGACGGGTGAATACCGCGTTACCAGAGTAGATATTCTGCACGATGTCGGACATTCGCTAAATCCTGCTATCGACAGGGGACAGATTGAGGGTGGCTTCATCCAGGGTATGGGTTGGCTGACCACGGAAGAATTGTTATGGAGTGATGCCGGTGCACTGATTTCAAACAGCCCTGCGAATTACAAGATCCCGACGGCCTATGATGTGCCCGAGATCTTTAATGTAGATCTGTATGAAGAGGACAACAGGGAAGAGACCATCTACCGTTCCAAGGCAGTTGGAGAACCGCCATTGATGCTGGGGATATCTGTCTGGTGTGCACTAAAAGACGCCTGCTCAAGTATTGCCGACTATCAGTTTAGCCCTCAAATGAATGCACCCGCGACAAGTGAAGAAGTTTATCGTTGCGTCACGCTCGCCCAGCAGTATGTTTCGGAAAATAGTAAGGTTGCAGGCCCATGATGAAACACCATTGGCAACAGGCGGTTGCTGATTGCCAGAAAAATGTCCAGGCTTTTAGTCTTGTCACCATCGTCGGTGCGACAGGTTCAACACCAAGAGATGGCGGTAGCAAAATGGTTGTTACCAGTGATGACACATTTGACACCATCGGCGGAGGTAAACTCGAATACCTGGCGACTGACAAAGCGCGTGAACTACTGCTAACAGATGAGCAATGCCAGCGTATTCATCACTTCCCACTTGCCGCAGAAGCAAACCAATGCTGCGGCGGAAGTGTGACGGTACTTTTTGAGGTCTTCCCCTCTACGGCAAATAAGGTCGTACTTTTCGGTGCTGGCCATGTTGCCAAGGCATTGGTCACGATCCTGGCAGAACTGGATATGCACATAACCTGGGTGGATAGTCGTGAAGACCAATATCCTGAAATCACCCCGGCAGGTGTTGATAAGTTGTGCCTGACTGAACCTGCAAGCCATGTTGAGAGTATCCCGGATGGTGCTTACGTGATCATCATCACACACGATCACGCGCTTGATTATCGTCTGCTCAAAGAAGTACTAGAGGAAGACACATTCGCATTCCTGGGTGTTATTGGCTCAGACACCAAAGCGGCGAGATTTCGACGCCGTCTTTCCCATGATGGTTTCAGTGAGGAACAAATCGCCCACATAAGGAGCCCCATTGGCCTATTAGAGTTGGGGGGTAAGTTGCCGATGGAAGTAGCGGTATCTATTGCTGCGCAATTACTCTCTTTATCGACAATCACTGAACATTCGATGCGCCGCGGTTTAAGCTGGAAAGAAATGAAAGCGGTCATTGCAACGGACCCCGTATGACCATTGATGAACTCAATCAAGATCAGGCATTGTTTGATACATTGATTCAATGTTGCCATTGCCGTCGGTGGGCAAAGGCGTTATCAGAGGAAAAGCCGTTTGCTTCTAGCGATGAGCTTCAGCAAAAAGCTAGCTCAATCTGGTCAACCGCGACAGAGGAAGAGCTATTGGAAGCCTTCTCCGGCCACCCACAGATTGGTGATATGGAGGCGCTGCGTAATAAATATGCTGCAAGTGCCAACAGAGAACAGGGGCAGGTCGTTGGGGCTGAAGAAGAAGTGCTTAAAGCGCTTAAGATTGAAAACCAGCAGTATCTTGAAAAGTTTGGCTTTATCTTTATTGTTTGCGCGACAGGAAAATCTGCAAGCGAAATGCTAGCCTTGTTAAGAAAGCGAATGGTGAACAATAGGGTAGCAGAACTCCAGAATGCCGCGATAGAACAGGGGAAAATTATGCGGTTGCGTCTTGCCAAAATACTGGAAGCCTAATAGAAAGCTTTTAAGACTAAATCATCTCAATTATTTGAAACTAGCGGAACAACATGAGCGCACCAATTACCACCCACATTCTTGATACCAGTGCCGGTAAACCAGCTGAAGGTGTTAATGTCAGTCTGCTGATTGACCAGACGCTTGTTGCTGCTGGTGTGACCGATGCAGATGGTCGCGTTGCAGAATGGGACAAGGCATTTGAGCTACAACAAACAAACTATACCCTGCGCTTTACTGTCTCAAGCTATTTTAAAAGCCGTGATGTAGACAGTTTTTACGAGGACATTCAGATCCAGTTCAAGGTAGTGGCAACAGATGAGCACTACCATGTCCCGCTATTGCTTAATCCCTTCGGTTATTCGACTTATCGGGGAAGTTGATGTCCCGTCTTGCCATCAGGAGTCGAATTCTACATTTTCTGGATCAACCGTCCAGTGAAGGCGCCGCGGTAGAGTATCTAGAAGATGGGGTGCTTGTTGTTGATGAGGGTAAGATATCTATTTGCGCCGATGCGGGGCAATTGAAGAAAGAGGGCTTTAATCTGGATCTGTGCGAGCATCTCCCAAACAATCTCATACTGCCCGGTTTTATAGATACCCATGTGCATTCACCGCAAATTGATGTGATGGCGTCCTATGGTACACAACTCCTGGATTGGCTGGAAAATTACACCTTCCCGGC
>CAZAZB010000142.1:0-9468 GCA_964489485.1 uncultured Pseudomonadales bacterium
ACATCATCCGGGACCATATTCTGCTCAATGATCCGTCGTACAAAGTCAAAATCTGTTTGTGATGCTGCCGGGAAACCGACCTCTATTTCCTTAAAACCCAGTTCAACAATCAGATCATACATCTTCTGCTTTTCGTTCGGCGTCATGGGCTCGATGAGCGCCTGATTGCCATCGCGCAGATCGACACTACACCAACGGGGCGCGCTCGTAATGACCTGGTCTGGCCAGGTGCGATCTTTCAGCGGGATGGGCTTAAAGGCGGTGTATTTATGAAATGGCATCTTCTTTTGAGATGCATCCGGTGTATTACTGACTTGATCTTGAGCATTCATGTTTTTCACTTAAGGTTTTGTTTGAGCTATTCATTCGGTTTCTGTAAGGAAACGATTCGTATATCAATTTGTAAAAAAGCAGCCAGCAATCGATGCGGGCAGAGACAATGCAGGAGTTTGACGGCCGCCTACAACGGCAGTCTTAGGAGCTCAAGATCAAGAATAAGGGGGAGTGCCGCAGGCATCAGCAAAGATGATTTGTTTGAGTTAATGAATTGGGCCAATTGAGTCGCCAATTTGATGCCTGTCCACTGAGTTAATTAGTCTATTAAGGCAACTATACCGCGGTCCCGAGGCTATGCCAAGTTTAGTATTGAGCAAGTGCACCCCAGAAAATCGTCGTTACTGGGACTCAGATAGCAACCAGGATGGGCTTATAGCATTCACCTCTGCCGCCGTAACTAATTCACATCCTGAACTTTCTGGAACCTTACGAGGGAACGAGGATTCTGTTTACCCGCTATGCCAACACCTCAAGAACCCTAAGATCCTCCTCAACAAACCAGCTCAGTCTACTGATGCTGATTGGTTACACAGCCTTTCTTTTTTGTTACCAACGCCTGGATAGTCATCGGCCAACATGCAGAGTTGTTCTAGTGCTGTATATATTGGCCGCGCCTGTGAGGAGTCCGTCGGTACTGAGAAGTATTCGTCAACCCCAAGTCCGTCTAAATCTACCCAGCCTTGGCGGTCTAATTCGTATGTAATATAGACGTTGTATTTAAGAAATTCACTCGCCCTCTTCCTGAATGAAACAGGTTTCGGCTTCAACATCGGGGGTCGAGGTCTCGGCATCAAAGCAGACTCCCTCATGACAGCATACATATTGTATTGCATTGATCTAGTATTTGGATCCATTTGATCTTCAGTACTAACTGAGTAGGGAACCGACATCCCCATCAAATCGACCACCACAACAGTCTCAGGTAAACCCTTGAGGCTAGCTTTTGAGACGTCACAAACATGAGACGGCATCCAGATGACCTTTGAAGACTGGCAACTACCCTTGAATTTACAGGCGGTTACTCTATAGAGTGAATCTAGAGGAAGAAGATCTATCCTATCTCCGAAAGAATTAAAGACAATCAATTTCCTAATTGGGTGTTCTTTCTGTTCCTCAAAAACTGTTTCCCAACTAGTGGATTTCCGCGTCCAGACTGCTAGCTTCACTCTTTGAATATCTACTGAATCGGTCTGCCACCGAATTTGCCTATTCCCACATGCCTTCACATCGACAATCTCAGCACTCGCAAGACTAGAAACCACAATCGCAACACAGTATAAACCCAAACTAATAGTACGCATTAACATTGTCACCTCCTTGTTTTAGAGTTCGAAACCACCGCAGGGTCCACCTGGAGCCAAGGCTGGATCAGCCCAAGAAGGGTCATGGGGATATCCATTAGTACCCCCGTTATAACCCGCTGAGTCAGATGTTCCCAAGTATCTATAGTGAAGAAACAATCCGCCATCTCGCAAGGTTCCCGGACAAAACTGATTTACCGATTGACTGGTATTACCCGTCCAAGAACCACCGACATACGTTACAAAAGTAGGTGAACTAAAGAAATTCTTATACAGGTTGTAGTATGCACTCACGTTTGAGTCTGTATAGAGATAACTAACGATGTACTTTTGTTGTCCGTTAACGCAAATAGTTTCCGTATAAGTCAGCGCTTCAGCACCTGCTTGAAACGTGTGGAGTGTTAATGCAATGATCAACACGGACTGAGTGACAACTGATTTCATGAAAACTCCTTTTCTCACAATTCGTTATGTCTAAGATCTAAATCGGAATTAGTCCATCTGGAAGCAGAATGCAATAATGAGGACTGAACGCCTGAATCAAGACACCCATCCTCTTCTGTTACATTTATCACCTTTTTGTAACTTTCGGTTGACAGACGATTGTTTGTAGCTTACCCCCCCCTCAAAGTAGAGTAACAAGGCTTTTCGAGACAATATTTGGTTGCCCACAGTTCAGAACACCCTCAGAAAGCTTACAGTTTCCTCAGATCTTGCCAGGCGTTGTTGCCAAAAGATCGATTAGACCGGTGAGAATATGGACTTATAGCGTTTGAAGTTTTCAACATAATGCAGTGCACTGAGCTTTAACCCTTCCGCCTGTTCAGGGGACAACTGGCGAATGACTTTACCCGGGGACCCCATGACAAGTGAGCCGTCCGGAATTTCCCTACCTTCAGGAATGAGTGAGTTGGCACCAATCAGGCAGTTTTTGCCGATTTTGGCATTATTAAGAATGACTGAATTAATCCCAATGAGGGAGTTTTCACCGATATCACATCCGTGGAGCATGACCTGATGACCGATGGTGACATTCTTGCCGATGTTCAGCGGTATGCCTCCATCAGTATGCAGTACAGCGCCATCCTGGACATTCGAATTTTCGCCGATCGTGATGACATCATTATCTGCACGGACCACCGCGTTAAACCAGACACTGGCATTATGTTCCATGACCACCGAGCCAATCAGTGTGGCATTGTCCGCCACCCAGTAATCTTCGCCATTGAATACAGGTTTCCGTTCACCCAGGCAATATATCATCGCTCACCATCCCTCATTAATTTTGCCATTGAGCTTATCATAGGCAGCTTGTGAAGATTTCACGCCCATCCCTTCAACCATGAACTCCCAGAGAATCATCGCAGTAAGCCCCCAGATGCGAAACCCCTCATAGAGGTAAACCGGCACTTCGTGATCCTCACCATAACGGGAAACGATATCGGTCTGTGTTCGCGGGTCGTCGCAGAGCCATCTAAGCGGCACCTGAAAAATAGCGTCAATTTCATCAGGATTCGCTTTCAGTTCCTGCGCCGGGTCGACAATCCCAACATAAGGCGTCACCAGCAATCCGTATTTTGAGATGAAAGGACGGATTTCAGATATGACGGAAACGGATTCAGGCAACAGACCGATTTCTTCACAGCTTTCTCGCAGCGCGGTTGCCTTAAGCGATTCATCTTCAGGGTCTCGTCTCCCCCCTGGCCAGGCGACTTCGCCCGCATGGCTGCCCATGTGGGAGGCGCGTTGTGTCAGTATGATGGTCGGCTCCGGTTGATCTACGACAGGAATCAGCACTGCTGCCCTGTCTCTTCCCTGCTCGTTAGATAACCTGGTCTCTGGCTTGTATTTACTGAGACGGTGGGTCAGTTTTTCAATCACTTTTTTTCAATCACTTTTTTTCAATCAAAGTTGTTCCATCGCTGTTCATCCGATTCATCAATTGGGTGATTCATACGCAGTTTAACGTTTATACTGTACAGATGAAATTCTGTAATCAGTGCGGCGAAGCCGTTAGTCATCGAGTTCCGCAGGGCGACAATAGACACCGATTTGTTTGTGATGCCTGTGATTTCATCCACTATCAAAATCCGCGCATCATTGCCGGGTGCTTACCCATCTACGAGGACAAGGTTCTTCTGTGCAAGCGGTCAATTGAGCCCCGCGCTGGAAAGTGGACATTGCCCGCCGGGTTTCTTGAAAATGGTGAAACCACCGCTGCCGGTGCCTTGCGCGAAACCACCGAGGAAGCCAATGCCAATGCAGAAATAACTGAGCTGTACACGCTGTTTAGTCTTCCACACATCTCCCAGGTTTATATGTTTTACCGGGCACAGCTCCTTGATTTAGATTTCTTCCCGGGTGAGGAAACGCTGGAAACTCAGCTATTCGCCGAAAACGAAATCCCCTGGGATGAGCTTGCCTTTCCGGTCATTACCCAGACCTTGGAGCACTACTACAAGGACCGAATAACAGACAACTTCCCCATTCGTTCATTGGATATTGTCATAGAACGAAAATGACCTATATCCCGCTGGGCAGTGCACTTCTAAACAGAGCTGCACTAGAAGACATGGTGAAGACTTAACTGGACCTGGCTCTTACTCCCCGCATCTGTTGTTTGCTTCATGTACCCCGCTTGAACGCTAAGGCCATCTCTAAGCGCATAACCAATTGCGCCATAAAACCGATTTCTATCAAACAGCTCCACTCGCCTGCCATCTCCTATATCCCGCTCACCATTGATGAATATTTCATTATATAGTGCAAGATAAACAGCACCGGGTGCCATCGATTCCTGATTCAAGGGTATATTCATGAAGAGGTTGTAACGAAACCGGGTCCTGAAATCCTGCGTCTCTACAAATCTCTGCTCCAGCCTGAACCTATGTTTTAGATAGACCCGATTGCCAATTTTCTGGGGCAGCAATGCTTCCTGATAAATTCGACTTTCTGTGGAAGTAGCGTTGCCGCCACCGAATTCTCCCGAGGTAATGTGCGCGTATCCGAGAGTCAGCTTAACTTTCGTGTCTTTAGGTTGGTAGGTAACGCCTCCCCGCAGCAACAGTTGCTCCAGGTCTCCGATCAGATCCCAGTTTCGATATTGTATATCTCCCTGGAAACCCATCTGTTTTCCTGGGGTGCGGTATTCCAGAAGTACATATACCAGGCACCTGACTGGTCTTTATCCAGCTGGGCTTGTAAGTTGATTGGTAACAGGATCAAGACGACGGCTACGACAAGGTCCTTTCTCATATGTCTCCTTCTATGAAAATGAATGATTAGATTATCTAAAGTCTTCAGGTTTCGCACCCAGGCGAATCCCAAAATTGGTTTCAATGGCTGCAATGTAGGCAGCGCCTGTTGGCATCTCCTCTTGAGTGCTCTGGTCACCGTCCACTCGCGTTAATGTCTGGTCGCTGAGTGACACACGACCAGTCGGGTTAACCAGACTCGCGACCCGTATTTTCGTAAAGTGAGTATCGGGGCTGGTGGAAGTGTAGTGGTTTGCCGTTTCAATATCACCCTGACAAACATGTTCAAGATCAAAACTATACAAGTTTTGCCATTCACCCTTCATTTTTAGCTGCATCATAGTACCCCAGGGCTCGACCTGAATGAGCCGATATTCCTGACCGTCCTGATTAGATATTTGGTCCAGTTCAAACGGCATTGGCTGGTGAAGGCTGGCAAATCCAAAGCCCACATCTGCAATCCACTGCCTGCCATTCAGACTGACAAGGCTTATCTGGTGTGTTCGCCCACCCGGCGTCCCTGTGATGTGAACTCTCGCCAATAGTGCACGAGCATCAAAACCATAGTGAGTAAGTGCTTGAAGAAAGATTCCATTAAGCTCGAAACAATAGCCACCTCTAATTTGTGTCACTGTTTTGTCGTAGATAGCTTCCGGCGACACATTAATTCCCCGCCCAAGATGGATGTCCAGGTTTTCAAAAGGCATTGTAAAGACCTGCGCCCGGTGCACTGCTTCAAAGGATGTCTCGGACACAGCAATATTTTCCGTCAAACCAATTCTCTCTCTGTAGTCCGCACCATTAAAATGGTTTTTCATCTATTCCAATCCTCAAATCATCCGATCCAGACCCGTGCATTTCTGAAAATTCGCATCCAGGGGCTATCTTCTCCCCAGCCATCGGGATGCCATGAATGTTGAACAGCCCGAAAGATCCGTTCCGGATGGGGCATCATTGCTGTAAACCGTCCATCAGGCGTCGTCACTGCTGTAATGGCCTCTGGCGAGCCATTAGGATTCATCGGGTAATTGTTCGCGATATCAAGTACGTTATCAACAAACCGCATGGCGATTTGATTTGTCTGCGAGAGCTGTTCAATGCCTATCGCATCCACTTCCGCCCTGCCTTCACCATGAGAAACAGCAATGGGCATGTGCGATCCTGCCATGCCCGACAACAAGATGGAGGGGGAGTCCTGTATCTGGACCAGTGACAATCTCGCTTCAAACTGTTCAGAGCGATTGGTGACGAAACGAGGCCAGCATTCTGCACCTGGAATCAATTCCTTTAACGCTGCAAACATCTGGCAACCATTGCACACCCCTAGCCCGAAGGTGTCAGTTCGATTAAAAAAACCGGCAAATTCCGTCTGCGCCGTTTCGTTAAACAGAATCGATTTCGCCCAACCTTCCCCTGCACCCAGTACATCGCCATAGGAGAAACCACCGCAGGCAACAACACCTACAAAAGATTTCAAATCCGTTTCACCCGTCAGAATCTCGCTCATGTGAACATCAATCGCGCTGAACCCTGCATGGGTAAATGCTGCTGCCATTTCCACCTGGCTGTTCACACCTTGTTCTCTTAGGATCGCAATTCTCGGTCTTGCACCGGTCGCAATCATCGGTGCGGCAACATCTTCATTCATATCGAATGTAAGTCGCACAGACAATCCCGGGTCTTCATCGTTAGCGATGGATGAATATTCTTCCTCTGCGCATGCTGGGTTGTCCCGCAACTTTTGCATGTTGTAACTCACCTCAGACCATCGCTCCTGCAAACTGCTTCTGCTCGCCTTGAACAATAACTTTCCCAGGTGGCTAATCTCAACCGAAGTATTACCTTCTCGCTTGACGCTACCCAGTGACACGTAACCAATCTCTGCTGCGTTAATCGCTGTTATGGCAGCGGGCAAATCCTGATCTGCAATCTGGACCACCGCCCCGCATTCTTCATTAAACATAAATGCGATGGGATCGACATCATCAGGGATATCGATATTCATACCGGCGCGACCAGCGAAGCACATCTCCGCGAGCGTCGTTAATAGTCCACCATCAGAACGATCATGATAGGCCAGTATGAGAGAGCGGAATCCAGAGTCTTGTATCAGATTAAAAAAAGAAGACAGCACGCGGGCATCATCAACATCAGGCACTTCATTACCCATCTGCCCTGCACACTGGGCAAAGATCGACCCCCCGAGTCTATGCTGTCCAGATGCAAGATCAATCAATAGCAGGGTTGATTCCGTGCGCGAGAGTTCAGGCGTGAGTGTTTCCCGCACATCCAGGACCGGGGCGAACGCCGAGATGATAAGTGAAAGTGGGGATGTCACTGTTTTCTCTTCGCCGCTCTCTTCGCTATTATCTTGCCAGCGGGTCTTCATGGACATGGAGTCCTTGCCAACAGGAATACAGATGCCAAGCGCAGGGCAGAGATCCAGCCCAACGGCTGCAACAGTTTTGTAGAGATTCGCATCTTCACCAGGGTGCCCAACCGCGGCCATCCAGTTCGCGGATAATTTGATATCCTGTATCCGCTCTATTCTTGCAGCTGCAATATTAGTGATGGCTTCCGCAACTGCCAGCCTGCCGGAAGCAGGCGCGTCCAGTAGTGCCACCGGCGTTCTTTCACCCATGGCCATCGCCTCACCCTGGTAGCCGGTAAAGGAATTTGTCGTCACAGCCACATCTGATACGGGAACCTGCCAGGGTCCGATCATCTGGTCCCGGGCCACCATGCCACCGACCGTACGATCACCAATGGTGATGAGAAAATTCTTACAGGCAACAGTGGGATGGCCAATAACACGATCCACTGCTTCAGCAAATTCGATGTCTGTAGATACCGGATCAGATTTGGTGATCTTCGTCTCGGCAGTTCGGTGCATTTTCGGTGCTTTGCCGAAAAGGACGGACATTGGCAGGTCCACCGGCTTGCTTTCAAGTAACCGGTCACTCACCAGCAAATGTGCGCTATCAGCGCCTTGGCCAGCAGCTTTTCCAACCGCTTTACCAACTGCTTTACCAACCGCTTTACCAACTATGGCATAAGGACATCTCTCCCTTTCGCACACCGCGATAAATGCTGGAATGTCTTTTTCTGCAATCGCAAGCACGTATCGTTCCTGGGCTTCATTGCACCAGATTTCCACAGGCGACAGTCCTGGTTCATCGTTGGGAATATCCCTTAATTCAAAGTGTCCGCCAACCCCGCCGTCCTTGACCAGTTCAGGTAGCGCATTTGAAAGACCACCTGCACCGACATCGTGAATGAACTGGATTGGATTGTCCGGGCCCAATTGCCAGCAATGGTCAATCACTTCCTGGCAACGATGTTCCATTTCAGGATTGCCACGTTGCACACTGGCAAAATCCAATTCTGCATCACTCGCCCCGGACGCCATTGATGATGCAGCACCACCGCCAAGACCAATAAGCATCGCAGGACCTCCCAACACAACCAGTGAGGCGCCCGGTTCAATCGGTTTTTGCTCAACATGTTCTGCTCGAATACTACCCAGCCCACCCGCAACCATAATGGGTTTGTGGTAGCCGCGTACTTCACCATCGAACTCAGCTTCGAAAGTTCTGAAATAACCACAGATGTTTGGCCTGCCAAATTCATTATTGAAAGCCGCGCCGCCAATAGGACCTTCCAGCATGATGTCCAAAGCAGACGCTATCCTGGCCGGGCGACCATAATTAATTTCCCAGGGCTCGGCGAGGTCAGGAATACACAGATTTGAAACGCTATAACCCGTTAGACCCACCTTTGGCTTAGACCCTCGGCCCACTGCCCCTTCATCGCGTATTTCCCCACCCGAACCGGTCGCTGCCCCGGGAAAAGGCGCAATAGCCGTCGGATGGTTGTGGGTTTCTACCTTCATCAGGATATGGACATCCTCTTCGGCGTATCCAAATTCTCGCGTCGATGGATCAGGATAGAAACGCGATCCGGACAAACCTTCTATGACAGAAGCATTGTCTTCATAGGCACTCAGGACGCCTTGGCCATTTGTCTGACGGTAGGTATTTTGAATCATATCCATCAGACTATGAGGTTGGGGTTCACCATCCAGAGTCCAGGACGCTCTAAAGGTTTTATGCCGGCAGTGTTCCGAGTTCGCTTGTGCAAACATCATTAACTCAACGTCTGTCGGGTCTCTTTGTAGCTGAACAAAGGCCTCAGCCAGATATTCGATCTCGTCCTGCGTCAGGGCCAGACCTAAATCCACGTTTGCTTGTTCAATCGCGGCCATGCCATTCCCTAAAAGAGGGATATGACCGAGCGGTGCGGCAGTGGCCACCGAGAATAACTGTTCTGCCTCCTGCTCGCTGTTAAGCACCGTTTCTGTCATTCGATCATGGATGACGCCATCAAGGAATTCTAGCGCCATCTCATCAAGCTCAACCTCACTGGTAAACCAATAGGCGATGCCTCGCTCTACACGGCTAATGCTGGTCAGACCACAAATTTTGACGATGTCTGATGCTTTGGAACTCCAGGGTGAAATCGTTCCAATTCTTGGGACAACCAATCGATAGGTTTCGATGCTCTTCGCATTGACTGAA